>QIAW01000425.1 GCA_003225655.1 Acidobacteriota bacterium | reverse complement strand
TCTGGTAGTAGATCAGACCAGAGTCGTCGTCCGCGGGCTGCGAATCTTCGGGCGCGGAACTGGCAATGGCAGCGGCAAGGTAATAACGCCCCGGCGGCAGGTCGTAGAGCCGGTAATCACCCAGATCGTTGCTCCTCATGCGGCTGAGTCTTTCTATCTGGCGCTTGCCGTTGGCGAAAAAGACGCGAATGGCAGAGATGGTCGCTCCCGACACGGCATCCCCGTCTGCGTCGAGCACGCGGCCCGCGATGACGCCCAGGGGAACCATCTTCAGGGTGAGATCGAACTTCTGGTCGGCGGCCAGGGTGATGACGGTCCCGGCGCGGTCGGCGCCCGGAGCGCCATATTCCGTGCCAACAAATCCGTTGCGCTGCGCCGCCAGACGGACATGTTCGAAGATGAAGTAGCCCTCCGCATTGCTGGTGGCGGCAAATTCCGGTGCGGAGCTGTCGTCTGCGTCAGTGCTGCCGGCGCTCTCCGCTTTGCTGAGCGCGAGATGGGCTTTCTTGACCGGCTCGCCGCTGGCCGCGTTCAGCACCCGGCCGGTTAGCGTCGCCCTGCGGGGAACTTCGGCGTTCTGCGTTTCCGGACCTTGTCCAAGGGAACAGACCAGCGTAGAGAGCAGCAATACAAAATGAAGCAGTAATGTACGTTTCATGGCCGATGTTGCGTCTGTCGCCGCGCGTGAGCTACTTTGCGCGCGACGAAATCATACTTCGAAATATGTCCAATAATCCAATGAGAAGATGGCAGTTGCGATGATGAATCGCCGATCCCTCACATAGATCCCCTCACATAAATGGGGGCCCGTTGGCGGACCCCCATTGGGGGAGGGCAGGGGCGTTACCCCTGTTTTCCTGTTGCTTCTTCGTCTCGTACTACCGATTTTGTATTACCGATTGCACTTATTTTTAGCGAAGATTGGGGTGGTGTTGACCGGCAGACCATCTGGTGGATCAATAATGACCTTGATATTGCTGATGGTCAGCTTGTCTTCGCAGGCCGTCATCTTGCTGTTGCTGTCTTTTTTGGTCGCGCCGATCCAGCCGTCAAACTCATTGATGCCGGCCTTCAACTCGCCGTCGCAGCCAACACCCTGAACGGGTACGCCGCCGGGGCCGGAGCTGGTGCAATCATCTTCCACGATGAAGTAGTCCTGAATCGGTGGACCAATGTACATTTTCTTTCCCGGCTTCATCACTTTCTGTACCTGCGGGGCCACGGCAAATGTAATGGGATCCGCGAATGTGCCCTTTCCGCCGGCATGGGAATGGAGTACCGGATGAGCAATGATGGTGCCCGGAGGCGAGTTGTCAAAGAAGCCATACCAAGTCAATAAATCCAAGGTAAAAGGCCCCTTGGAAGGGATGGCTTTTGCTTTCTTTTTCGCGGCCTCGACCGACGAAACAGAAAGAACCAGAACTACGGCGATCGCGGCAAGCGCCGCCATCACTTTATATTTCAAGGCTGAATGCATGGGAATGCTCTCCTTGTGGATTCTCGGAATTTTCCTGCGGTTGACTTTGTTACACCCCTTGAAATGTTCCATAGGTTAAAACGGTCTATTGAAACGTTTCAATATGGGCCCTAAGTATCGCTTAGTTTTTCTGTTTGTCAAGAGGAAATCGCAAGAAAAGTTGCCTTCTGATTCAGCCGTATCCCAGCTACTTTGTCGCGGCCCCGGCCAGCTTTCCCGAAGCAGAACCCGGCTGCACGGCTTTGGCCAGTGCCTGGTCGAGGTCTGCGATGATGTCTGCGACATCTTCGATCCCGACCGACAGGCGAATCAGCTCAGGAGTCGTGCCGGTGGATCGCTGTTCAGTTTCACTGAGCTGCTGGTGTGTGGTCGACGCGGGATGAATAATCAATGACTTCGCGTCCCCGATGTTGGCCAGCAGGCTGAAAAGCTCGACCGCGTTGATTAATTTTTTCCCGGCCTCGTAGCCGCCCTTGATGCCAAAGGTGACCAAAGCGCCGGCGCCCGAGGGAAGATATTTCTTGGCCAGAGCGTGATAGCGGCTCGATTCCAGGCCGGGATAGTTGACCCATTCCACCGCGGGATGCGAGCCCAGGTAGTGGGCCACGGCCAGCGCATTTTCCGAGTGCCGTTGCATTCGCAAATGCAGCGTCTCAACGCCTTGCAGAAAGAGGAAAGAATTGAAGGGCGAGATGCATCCGCCGGTGTCGCGCAACCCCTGCACCCGGGCTTTGATGATGAAGGCCAGCGGGCCGAAGGCCTCGGTATAGGAGACACCGTGGTAGGAGGGGTCAGGCTCGCTGAAGCCTGGGAAGCGGCCCGATGCCTTCCAGTCAAACTTGCCGGCATCCACCATGACGCCCCCGATCGAGGTGCCGTGGCCGCCGATGAACTTTGTGGCGGAGTTCACGATGATATCGGCGCCCCACTCGATGGGACGGCATAAGATCGGCGAAGGGGTGGTGTTATCCACGACCAGGGGCAGACCGTTCTTGTGCGCGATGGCGGCCAGCTTTTCAATATCAGAGATATCGAGCTTGGGATTACCTACCGTCTCGGTGTAGACCGCTTTGGTCTGCTTATTGATTGCCTTCTGCAATCCGTCAAAGTCTTCGGCATCGACAAAGCGGACTTTGATTCCCCATTTGGGAAGCGTGTAGTGAAACAGGTTGTAAGTCCCGCCATAGAGCGAGGTGGTAGAAACAATTTCGTCACCCGCGCTGGCCAGCGTGATGATTGCCAGGGTCTCGGCCGCCTGCCCGGAGGCCAGCGCCAGTCCGGCGGCCCCGCCCTCGAGCGCCGCCAGCCGCTTCTCGAAGACGTCGGTCGTCGGATTCATGATGCGGCTGTAGATGTTCCCGAATTCCTGCAGGGCAAACAGGCGGGCGGCATGATCGGCGTCGTCAAAAACGTAGGAAGTCGTCTGGTAAATGGGCACGGCGCGCGCCTTGGTGGTGGGGTCTTTTTCCTGCCCGCCGTGGATGGCAAGGGTCGCAATTTTGTGTAGGGCTTTCTTTCCGTTGTCGTTGGCTGCCATGTTGGTGCTCCAATCCTGGAAGTTATAAGAGCTGCTGAATGGGGAGCTGCGCTCCGTTAAAATCCAGCCTTTTCCTGAAGCCAACAGTCTAGCGAAAAGCCGGCAGCAGGTAAATCAGTTACGGGGGAGCATCGCGCATTCGCGAGGCGGCCTGCAGTTGTTCCTTCACGATCTGGGATTCTTCGCGTAACGTAACCACCGCCAGCCTGGTCTCCTGAACCAGCAAGACTGCTCCCGATGACATGCCTACAAAGCCGATGATGCCCGCTCCCAGGCTGAAGAAGGCGACCACCTCAAAGGGGATGCGGTAGCTGGTGGAAGCTAGACTGGCGCCGAGCACGGCGACCAGGCTGGCGGCTGCGAATGCACCTACTGCCAGATAAAAGAATGTCATGGCGCGGACGAGCCGGTCGGCACGCCGGTCCAACCGCCCCAACTGCCGCAGATACATCTGGTTCAGCGCGTCGTTGCCTGACTCCTTGTGCAACTCCGTGGAAATTTCACGGGTGCGGTCGACCACTCGAGCCAGCCGGTTGCCGGTCCCCAGGGCCAGCACTGAGGCAGCATTGGTAAACACCGCGGGAGCGGCGATGAACGTCAGAATTGCCAGCGGACTGTCGCTAACCGGAGTGGCCATGGGTGCACCATTTTACGCCATCATCCCCGCTCAAATTTCCCTGCTGCATGACGCTCATAGTTGGGCTACAATTCTTCCTCCCCACAAAGCCTTCTCACAGGAGACCTATGAAGAGCAACGTGTGCGTGAGTCTGTTGCTGTATTTGTGCGCTTCGATCGCCGTCAACGCAGCCGAGAAGACAAATATCATGGGCATGGCATCCGGCTCCGTGCTGCTTTCGAGCAGCGGTGAGTACGGCGGCGGGTGGATGGCGCTGAACCTGCTGGATGGCACCACACAGCGGGGCTGGTGCAGCCCGCAGAACAAAACCGCGCCGCATACATTTGTCATCGAGCTGCCGCAGCGCTATCGGCTCAGCTCCATTGTGCTCGATAACACTGACGCGCAGGAGAGCGGCTATCCCGGCATCTCAGCCCGCTCCGTGGAACTTTGGGGTTCCAATGTGGGACCGGATAGCGGATACCAAAAAATTGCCACGCTGGAAGCGGTCAAGGGCGCGCGCAAGGAATTTCAACTGCCGGCCGGGGCAGAGGCGAACTGGGTGAAACTGGCTATAGTTTCCAATTGGGGACATGCGCAGTATACCGAGCTTATGGAAGTTGAAGCTTATGGGACCCCAGAGGGAGCGGCTCCGCAACGGCCGCCTTTGAGCGGCGTTTACGACACCAACTATGGGCCGCTGCAGATCACCCAGGATGGCAATCGAATTACCGGCTGCTACTACAAAGGCAATGGTCAGATCTCGGGAGCGACAGACGGAAGGACCATCAACGTGGAATGGCGGCAAGGAGACGGCACAAGCCGCGGGACGGCTCTGATGACGCTGAGCGCGCGCGGAGACTTTCTGAATGGCGTGTGGTATGCCAACGGCGTGCTCGCGGGTTCATGGTTTGGGACGCGCGATAAAAAATCGCAAAGAGTTTGTGACGATGCCAGCCAGAACACCCTCAGCCAGCAGCTCAAGCACGGCGGGCGCGCCATTCTCTACGGCATCCACTTCGACTCCGACTCGGCGAATCTGCGCCCTGATTCCGAGTCCGCGTTACGGCAGGTTCTGGCTTTAATGCAGGCGCAATCTTCGTTGAAATTGAGCATTGAGGGTCATACCGATTCCACCAACACCACTGCTTACAACCTCGAGTTGTCACGCAAGAGGGCGCAGGCGGTTGTTGCGTGGCTGGGCAAAAATGGTGTGGCCAGCAGCCGCCTGGCGGCGCAGGGTTATGGCAGCTCGCATCCCGTGGCCGACAATACCTCGCCCCAGGGACGCGCACTCAACCGCCGCGTGGAGGTTGTGGCGCAAAACTGAGCCCAAGAACTGGACATGCTTCAAAAACCCCTGCTACTTATGAAACATGCCGTAAACTCTTTTCCCCGCGCACTCTGCGCCGAAGGAAGGGCCGCTGTGCTTTCTCTGAGCGGGCTATAATTCGAATTTCGCATGCACACTTCAGAAACAGAAAAGATCTTTACTGAGATCTATCGCAGCAACGCATGGCTTGATCTTGAGTCCAAATCCGGGCCGGGATCGACCATCTTTCGCACGCGTCTGTTGCGTCCGCGGCTGACGGAGCTGGTGCGCAATCTGGGAATCCACTCTCTCCTCGATGTACCTTGCGGCGACTTCAATTGGATGCGCCTTACGGACTTGCCTTCAGTCGAATACATCGGTGCTGATATTGTTCCCGAACTGGTGAGCAGCAACGCTCGCCTGCACGCGCGGGGGGACCGCAGGTTTGTTCAGCTTGATATGATCCACGATCCTTTGCCCAAAGCCGATTTGATTTTTTGCCGCGATGGCATCGTCCACTTTTCTTACTCGGATATTGCCCTGGCGTTACAGGGAATGCGGCAAAGCGGTTCAACGTACCTTCTTACTACAACCTTTACCGCACATGGCCGCAACGATGACATCAACACAGGAGATTGGCGGCCACTCAACCTGGACATCGCGCCCTTCTCTTTTCCTCCTCCGCTGCTCACCCTCGCCGATGGCCCGCGTCCCGATGGTACGTATCCTGACAAGGTGCTGGCCCTTTACCGCATTGCCGACCTGCCTGACGTCACCCGTGCGTTGACTTCTTCATCTCTCGAAGCAACTAGCGGGCCTTCTCTGGATTAGACGGTCGCGCCGTCAAGACCAGGAATGTATCTCCGGCTTCCCTTGCCCATCGGGGTATTGCCGGTGGCATCAAGTTCGATTTGAATCGGCCAGTTGGACTGCTTCACCAGAACTTCGAGTGATCCTTCCGCAGAGTCAAAGCGGTCGATGCGATGGCCATCTTCCAAGCTGATGTCATTATGATCACCCCTGGTAGGCACAATCATCCAGAAGCGCCGGACGGCTGCCGGCTTGGAAGCGGTAATGGTTTCGCGGCGCACCAGGGAATCGCCTTCGAGCTTCCACTCCACCTGCGCCGTGATGCCGGGATCTATCAGTTCGCCTGATTTCGCGCCCAGCACCGCCCACCTCTTCCACACCGCGCGCAATGCTGATCCATCAGCGGAAGAAACAATTTCATCGGCACCGTCGCCGGCAACGATCACACGCCCATCTTCCAGCTCCAGATATGGAGTGAGAGCTGGAACCATTTGCTCCACTGGCGCCGCATAACCCGGCAGACCGTGGGGAGCGGGCAGATAATCAGCGACACCCGGCTTGGTGCCGGTGGTAATAGGAAGGGCAAAGCGCAATGGCCCGCGGCGCACCAGCCACACTCCGGCGGGTCGTTTCCCTTTGCGGAAATATTCGAAGCGCGCCACCTCGGGCAGGTTTAAGTGCTCGGGAAACGAGGCGATGCGCTCCTGCTCCATTGCTTTAACAAATGCCTGATGCGCGCCGGATATCTTTCCCAAGACATCTGTGGTCTGCTGCCACTCGCGCTCTGGAGTAATGTAGCTGTAGTTTCCACGTCCGAAGGCAAATACGTTCAGCAAGTGGCGGCCGGGTTGATAGTCGTTTTTCAGCCACTGCCAGGCCGCGCAGTAGGCGCTGGCCAGTTGCGGCAGCGGCGCCGGACGAAACTGCGGATGCCGCGCCAGAAAAGAAACAATTTCCATGGTGTCGACATAGCTCACGGCCCCCAGGCTCCTTCCCCATGGGTATCCGTAGCCGTCGGGTGACAACAGGTCCCACCATGTCCGCATCTGCGCCTTGAGCGCCGGCTCGAGCGCCTTCATCAGGTCTCTGCGGCCAACGTCCTCGGCGGCGAGATAGAGGTTACGCGCATACTCGTTGGAATAGCGGTCGTAGCGGCCGGTGGGGATGTTGTCGTCAGAATAGAGACCGCCCCTGGTGAACTGCTCGGCGGCGCGGTCAAGTACATCGTCCACGAAGATGCGGTCAGTGATGATGCCCATCTGATAATCCATCGCCACCACGCGCGCGGCCACTCCGAAATAATTTTCCGCCAGATTAATAACGTGGCGCGTCTTGCGGTCATAAAACCGGCTGGGATCGAGCAACGCCCGCCACTCGGCTTGCTCCTCGGGTGTGAGCGCCTGCCAGACCGGGTTGGTCTTCAAGTCGGTTCCAAAGCTGCGCAACGCCAGCGCGCTGTACATCTGGGCAAAGCTTTTGCCGCCCTGCCGGGCTTCAATCAGGCCGGCTTGGCCGACCATCCCGTACACATCGCGCCCGGCGATAGTGCGCTCTCCGGTAAGCGCCGAGTACGAGGCCACCGCGCGCGTGAATGTCCCCCAGGTAAAGTCTCCGCCAGTGCGGGCCTCGAGCACGCGCTCCTGCGGGGGATTAAGCGAATGGATGTCGGCGACGTGGGTGCTGATCTCCCGCCGCAAGAAGGCAGTTACCTCCCGGCAAAACTCATCCGTGGAAATGGTACCTGCATTCGATGGCGCCGTGGGGTGCGGCACCTGCTGCGCCCATCCGCAGAAAATATTGAACGTCAGAAGGGACAGCAAGACGGTAAGGCATTTGATCTTCGCGACCATCGAGTGGGATTTCCTTTAGAGCGAAGAAGATTCTAAATGACCAGGGCGTGAGTGGAAAAATCAGGATTAGAGTGGGAGCGTGTCACTCCCGGCCCATGGGTGCTCCGGCTGCTTTTGTTACAGCAACAGAGAATGTGAGCTGCTTTGGCCTGACTCGGAGAAGGTCCTCGCCCACGAACGCGGGCGAGGAGATCTGGACCACGCGATGGGTGAAGCCGACCGTCAGTCTTTGGTAAAGATTGAGGTCAGGCCATAGCCCAGCAATAATCCAACAACTGCGACTGCACCAGAGGCCGGCCAGAGATATTCCCGGGCCAGCTTCCTCGCCTGCGCGTGCTGCTCCAGGATGCTGAGGGGGGGTAGATTTGTGCTTGTCATGCTGACCTCGCTTCCTTCTGCAACCAGACCTTGTCCTCTTGCAAGACATGCAGCGTACGCTGGGGAGCGATGCCGTGGCTCTTGAGTTCACCGTAGACCACAGCGACAGAAATTGCGGCGAGGATGAGATAGGCTACGCCTACAATCAGCAGCGACCACCCTACACCCACAGCAACTGCCACCAGCACCACGGCTGCGCCCGTGAGCAGCAGGAAACCGGCGAATGCAAGAAACACGGCAACCAGCAGCCAGGGCAGGGCGGATTTCCAGGTTTCCGTTTTCTCTTTCATCTCCGCCAACAGAATCTGGTAGCGGGTCTCCAGGAACTGGACCACGTCATTCTTAAGTTCGGCCACCACTGCTGCCAGTGATCTGCCATTCGCTTCGCTGGTTTTGATTGTGTTATTCAAGGCTCGACCTCCAGATTCTCAGCGTTACTCCCAGGCAGAAGGCAACGCCCGCAACCGCGACGATCACATGAAAAGGATTCTCATGGACATATTGTGCCGTGCGCTCTCGCGCCTGCTGCACCTTGGCCTGCGCCGTTTGCCGCCATTGCTGGGCTGCTTCAGAAGCATCCTGGCGAAGTTCTTCTCCCCGCTCGCGCAGACGGTCGCGCATCGAAACCACGTTGCTGGGGACTGACTGCAATTGGCGGGGAACACTCCTGGCGATATTGACCGCGGTGCCAATCAGGGTCCCTATCTTTTCCGCGGTTTGGTTCAGGGCGGTTTGATCGAAAGCACCTCGATTGAAAGGGCGCTGATTTGAAGCACTTTGATCTGACGCCACGTTCATGTGAGGATTCTCCGCCGCCGGCCCGGGCCCAGCCGGAGCTCCGTAGTCGACATTCAGGTTGACCGGCGTATAGGGTTGCCGGTTCGCTTCTCTCCCGTTTTCTTCCGGGGCCGGCGCTGGATAAGTATCAAATCGAGGAACATCTCCCGAGCTGTGAAGTGGATCTG
>QIAW01000421.1 GCA_003225655.1 Acidobacteriota bacterium | reverse complement strand
ACCGCCAAGCTTCCCATCGGCTACTTTGGCGCGAGCACCGGGGCTGCCGCGGCTTTGGTTGCTGCCGCCGGCATTCCCGATTTGGTACATGCTATCGTCTCCCGCGGTGGACGGCCCGATATTGCCGGCGAGCTCTTGCACCGTGTAGTCGCACCCACACTGCTGATTGTCGGCTCTGAAGATCCCATCGTGCTCGACCTCAACCGCAAGGCGCTCGCTGAAATGAGCGGCGAGAAAGAATTGAAGATCGTGCCCCGCGCTACCCACCTCTTCGAAGAACCCGGGGCGCTTGAGGCCGTGGCTGAAGTTGCCAAAGAGTGGTTCAGCCGCTATCTGGGCAGCACCGGCAGCCAAACGCGAGCCGCATAATGGCTTCCCGCTAACGGCTCCGTAGGTATTTTCTGCAAGCCCTCTCATAAATAATCTCTCGGAAGTAAATAGTCTCTCGGAAGGGCAGGGCTTAAGCCGTGCCGAAAAGTTCAATAGAATTGCGGCTTTAGCCCCTGAGGTAAAGGAGCTTCTCCCTTTAGGTCATTCATGAGACGACTTCTGAGTACTGAGTACCGGCTACTGAGTACTGTTTCTAAAAATGTTGCGGCTTGAACCTGATCCGCGCCGTACTGCTGGCGCTGTTGTTGCTGTTGTTCGGATCAGGTACGTCAGGCGTTACTGTGACATTAGCCACGACATTCCTTCCTAACAGGGGCGTGACTGTGATGGTCACCGTCGCCGATTGACCGTTGGTCATGCTGCCCAGGTTGCAGTTGACGGGCTCCGTTACACCGCAAGTTCCCAGGGTCGAAGTAGCAGAAACCAGGTACTGGGCTCCTGTAAAAGTTCCGGCGAAAGTCACATTCGCGGTATTGGGCCCGTTGTTGGTTACGGTCGCGATAAAGCGCAAGCTGCCGCCAATCGCCGCCGGATCGGGCACGTGCGTGAGGGTTACAGAAATATCTGCCGCCGCGCCCACCACGATGCTGGCCGAGGCTGTGTTTCCAGTGCCTCCATTGGTTGAGGTGACGTTGCCAGTGATGTTGTTCTTGGTGCCGTTCGTGGCTCCGGTCACCGTCACACTGAACTGGCATTGGCTGTTGGTGTTGATCGTCGCTCCGGATAGGGCGATTCCCGAAGGATTGGTCGTGGTCAAGGTTCCTCCGCATACCGTCGCGGAGGCATTCGCCACCGTGAGCCCGGCGGGCAAGGTATCGGTGAAGGCAACTCCGCTCAGCGCGTCGGGATTCGCCGCCGGATTGGTAATGGTAAAGGTCAACGAAGTGGTTCCACTCAGTGGAATATTGGCCGCTCCAAAGGCCTTGGCAATGCTGGGAGGCGCTTCCACCTTGAGCGTGGCCGAGGCTGTTCCTCCGGTGCCGCCGTTGGCTGAGGTCACGTTGCCGGTGGTGTTGTTCTGCGTGCCGGCAGCGATGCCGGTCACGTTCACCGCGAAGGTGCAGGAAGAACTGGCCGCTATGCTCGCCCCGGAAAGGCTGATCACATTCGTGCCCTGGGTCGCGGTGATCGTTCCGCCGCCGCAGGAGCCGCTGATGCCGTTGGGCGTGGAGACTACCAGGCCTGCTGGCAGAGTGTCGCTGAAGCCGACCCCCGTCAACGTGGTCGTGGTGTTGTTGTTCTGGATGGTAAAGCTCAGTGAAGTCGAACCGTTCAACGGGACACTGGCCGCGCCGAAGAACTTGATGATCACAGGCGGCGCTGGCAGTACAGTGAGATTGGCCGAAGCCGTGTTTCCGGTTCCTCCGTTGGTCGAGGTCACGTTCCCGGTGGTATTCAGGTAGTTGCCCGCGGTCGCTCCCGTCACTGTCACGCTGAACTGGCATTGGCTGTTAGTGTTGATCGTCGCTCCCGACAGCGCGATGCCGGTCGGATTAGTCGTGGTTAACGTGCCACCGCAAACTGTGGCAGATGCATTGGCAACCGTAAGTCCGGTGGGCAGCGTATCGGTAAACGCCACGCCCGTCAGCGGATCCACATTAGCACCCGGATTCGTGATGGTAAACGTCAGCGACGTGGTTGCGTTCAGCGCAATCGTCGCCGGATTGAAGACTTTGGCGATCGAAGGTGGAGCCTCCACATTCACGCTTGCCGATGCCGTCCCGCCGGTCCCGCCGTTGGCTGACGTGACATTGCCTGTAGTGTTGTTCTGCATCCCAGCCGACGTTCCCTTCACGTTCACGGAAAACGTGCAAGACCCGCTGGCATTCAAACCTAGTCCGCTCAGGCTGATCACATTGGTTCCCTGCGTCGCAGTCACTGTTCCCGCCGTGGAGACAGAGCCGGCCACAGTTTGGCAACCGGTGGTCAAACCGTTGGGTGTGGCTATTACCAGACCTGCTGGCAGCGTGTCGCTGAAGCCGATGCCGGTCAGCGTGGTTGTGCTGTTGTTGTTTTGAAGGGTGAAGGTCAGAGATGTCGCACCATTCAGTGGAATACTGCCTGCGCCGAAAGCTTTGATGATGATCGGCGGCGCTACCACAGTGATGGAAGCGTTTGAAGTATTGCCAGTCCCCCCTTCCGTTGAGGTCACCTGGACGCTATTGTTTTTCACGCCCGTGGTCGTCCCTTGTACATCTACAGAGACCGTGCATGACGCGCTCGCTGCCAAGCTCCCGCTCGACAAGCTGACCGAGGATGAACCGCCCACAGCAGTGGCCGTGCCACCGCAGGTG
>QIAW01000423.1 GCA_003225655.1 Acidobacteriota bacterium | reverse complement strand
GCGCGCTCGACATTCATGAAAATAAAGCGGGCCGCGTTCCAGATTTTGTTGGCGAAGGCGCGGTAGCCTTCCGTGCGGCCTTCGTTGAAGGCGATGTCTGTGCCCGGTGAGGCCATGGCTGCCAGAGTGAAGCGCACCGCGTCGGTGCCGTATTTCTCGGTGATCTCGATGGGATCAACCACGTTGCCTTTGACCTTTGACATTTTCTGGCGTTCCGCATCGAGCACCAGGGCGTGGATATAGACCTCGCGAAAGGGCACGTTGCCCTGCGGGTGATCTTTCATGAAGTGGCAACCCATCATGATCATGCGCGCCACCCAAAGTAAAATGCCGCCAGCTCTCGCTTGGTTTTGTCGTCCTGGCAAGGCCAGCCGAAGGCGGTAAAGGGCAATAGCGCGGAAGAGAACCAGGTATCGAGCACGTCGGTATCCTGCTGCAAGTTTTTGCTCTTGCACTTGGGACACTGTGCCGGCCCCTCGCGGGCTACAGTGATCTCTTTGCAATCGGCGCAATGCCACGCGGGGATGCGGTGACCCCACCACAGTTGCCGCGAGATGCACCAGTCATAGATGTTCTGCATCCAGTTCAGGTAAATCTGCTTGTAGTTCTCGGGTGTGAAGCGGATGTCGCCTTTGAGCACCGGGCCGGTGGCGCCTTGCGCCAAACTCACCCCGCCATTTTTTGGCTGCTTGTTCACTGCCACGAACCACTGCGTGGAGAGCCGCGGCTCGACGACGGTCTTGCAGCGGTCGCACCTGCCCAGCGCCAGCGTGTGCTCTTTGATCGCCGCCAGTAGGCCGTGTTGCTCGAGATCTGCCAGCACTTTTTCGCGGGCGGCAAAGCGGTCGAGACCCGAGTAAGGGCCGGCGTTCGAGTTCATGTGGGCGGTCTCATCCATCACGTCAATCTGCGGCAGATTGTGGCGCAGCCCGGCCTGAAAGTCGTTGGGATCATGCGCCGGTGTTACCTTGACCGCGCCGGTGCCGAACTCAGGGTTGGCCAGGTCGTCGAGGATGATGGGGATCTCGCGCTCCAGCAGCGGCAGTAAGGCTTTCTTGCCGTGCAGATGCTTGTAGCGCTCGTCCCTGGCATTGACGGCGACAGCGGTGTCTCCCAGCATGGTCTCGGGACGCGTGGTGGCCACAATGATGAACTCTTGGCTTCCGGCTTTACTTCCCACTACCGGGTAGCGTATCTCGTAAATCTTTCCCGCCGTCTCCTCGTGCTTTACTTCGAGATCAGAGATCGCGGTCATGCAGCGCGGACACCAGTTCACGATGTACTTGCCGCGATAGATCAGGCCCTCTTCATACAGGCGCACAAAGACTTCGCGCACCGCGACGTTGAGCCTCTCTTCCATGGTGAAGTATTCGCGCGACCAATCCACCGAGTCGCCCAGGCGCTTCATCTGCTTTAAGATCACGCCGCCGTAGTGCTCGCGCCACTGCCACACACGCTCGACAAATTTTTCGCGTCCCAGATCCTGCCGCTTGATGCCTTCGCTGGCGAGTTGGCGATCTACCATCAATTGCGTGGCAATGCCGGCGTGGTCGGTGCCGGGCAGCCACAGCGTGGAGTATCCCAACATGCGCCGCCAGCGGATAACGATATCCGTCTCGGTGTGCTCGAACATATGCCCCATGTCTGGCCCTCGGTCGGCGGGCCGCTTACGGAGAAAAGGTTCTCTTTGACCCAATATTCGGCCCAGCGTGTCTCAATCGCGCCCGGATTGTAGGCTTTCGCCAGTTCGTGTGGCATAGGAATCATGGGCTACGGCGCAGCCGGCTGCGCTTCGCACAGATGAATTATTCAGAATAAATGGCGGAGGAAAAGGCGGTCAAACTGCAGTTCCCAGCTCTCGGTTGTCAGTTCTCAGTTAGCTCTGTCTGAGATCGGCAAGTGTGTGGCACAGTCGTCCCCGGCTCTGCTATCGAGTGCGTTCCCGCAGCCCTATTTGGACGATCTATGAATCAATGAAATCTGCGATCAGTCTTCCTTGCCGCTTTGCAGACGGGAGTCGTCTTTATCTTCCCAGACGGAAGTTCATTGCAATCTGGCTTTCCATCTCCACCGGATTGCCGTCGACCATGTACGGTTTGAAACGCCACTGGCGGAGGGCGTCTTCCGCCGCGCGGGCCAGCAGTGCCGAGCCGTTGACGATGGTGACTTTTTGCAAAGTGCCTTTGCTATCCACGACTACATCGAGCACGACCATGCCTTGGACGCCAGCGGCCTTGGCGATCATCGGATAGACCGGGGTTGTTTTGCGGGTAACGAACTGTTCCAACTCCGCGGGGGGAATATGAACCCGCATAGGTGCCCCCGTGGTGGACGGAGGCAGAGTCGCAGCAGCGGCTGTCATCGTGGGCACCGGTTTGGCTTCTACCGCTTGCGTCTGTGCAACCGGCTGGATCATCGGTTGGCTAGTGGACGGGCGGGCAACGGGCTCGTTTTCAGCTTGCAAGCTGGCAGCCGGTGGGGTGCCGCTTGGCGGCGGCGCAGATTGAGTTAGGACAGCAGGAGCGACAGTGCTGGCCGCTGGCGCTGCAGAGATAGCAGTTGTCTCCGGGATAGAAGTTTGCGGCCGCGCGCTCGGAGCCGGACTACTGCGCGCCGGGGCCGTGGGCGGCGATGCAGATGAAGTCTGTGGTGCGGGGTATGTCCTCTGAGGAGTGCGGCCCAGTGGAATGAGCGTCGATGGAGCCGCCGGGCGTGGTGGAGCGTTTTGCGAAACGGGCTCAGAATTTGTTGTGCTCACCGTCGAGGTGTTTGCGGATTGTGTGGGCGTGACTTCTGCAATCGTGACTGTAGCGGGTGAGGTTGAGCCGACCTGATTCAGGGGGATTTCATTCTGCGGAACTTCGGCGGTGGGCACCTCTGACGCCGAACTGGAAACTGTGGCTGTTGCCCTTCGTGGAGTGGTCCTCCCCGTTGCCTGAGGGGCGGTGGCTGCCGGCTCTGGGATAGCTGCAGATTGCACTGTTTGCGCTTCTGCCGCATTTTCGTTGCTCCGGCCTGCTGCTGACGCAGGCAGAACTGTGCTGGGAGCTTGAGTAACCGTGGTCGTGGAGGGCGCAGATGCCAGGGTGTTGGAAACAACTGGCGCTGGCTGCTGCTGGGCCACCATTGTCGGGGCCGAGCCGGGCATCGGCCCGGGCTCAATAAAGCTCAGTGATTCCATGGTGCGCACGAGCTCTTCCAAATCGTCGTTGTTGGCGGCCATGAAAGAAAATGTAATGGCGTAACCGTGCTGGATTGTGCAAATGAGCGTCTGATAAAACACCGGGCTGCCGGGCGAAGGTTTGGCTTTCATGTCTACCCGGTAAAATTGCTTTCCCCCGAAGACATAGCGTTTATCCGTATGCAGGGCTTCGAATTCTCCGGAGGGCCCTGCCTGTGCATTGATGGCGACTTCGAGAAAATCTTTGGCGGCCTTAATGGTGGTGTTCGGCGCCAGGTAATCGGCATTGATGCTGACGTAGCGCACGTCTGAGGTGCTGGCGGCCTGGGGATTGGCTGAAAACAGCGGATACATCTTGCTTTCACCCACAGCAGGGTATTTTAAAGCGCTGCCGGTCCACCCTTCGGGGAAGCGATAGGAAAAGCCGAAATAGCCGTTCATGTAACGCCGCCCATTGAGCAGACCGTAGTCAGGGCGGAAATCGGCCTGCTGCGCCCACAGGGGCACGAGTACGAACAGCAAGCCAAACAGAATGGGCAACAGCCGGAGCCGCTTCACGGTTCCCTCCAGGAACGACCTGCACGTACTTAGAAATCCGTCAGGCGGGGCAACAAGAAGTGTGGGGGGATGGAACTCAAACTTCTTCTACAATGGGTGGCCTACGGATGTATCCACTATACAGGGAACGATTCCGTTTTGAAATAGTTTAGATTGTAAAACTTCGGGTCTTTGACTGTTTTTTGGTAAACGTTTTCCTAAAATGGAGATTCCTAGGAGCTGACCCGTTCCACCTGTCCCGGCGTTCCGTGAGGCTGCCGTGGAGGGCCTTGTAGCCGGATCTTACGGCTTTTCTTTCATTTTCAACCGGGCTTTATTTTCTTCCAGAAAGGAGCGCAGTTTTTCTGCTTGCTCCAGCAGCCGGACCCACTGCTCGTAATACAAGGTGACGGGAAACCTTCCCAAGCCGTACACGCTGACACCGCCTTTTTCGCTCACGCGGAACTCGAGCGATCCGGTGCGGCGTGTGCCTTGCTTTTCCAGTTCAGCAAGCCGTGCTTTGAGCTCTTCATACGTGGGTTCTGCCATGGCTTCCTCTTGCCTCATTTCATGTTCGGCCTAAGCCTTGTACACACACATCTCGCTCCGCGGGATTCACACTGTTGCAGACGTGTCTGAGTGCTAAGAATCGAGAACTGGTTTTCAGATTCGCATGGGCATAACGATGTAGCGGTATTTGTAGTCCTGTTCTTTGTCGTCAGGACGAAGCTGCCCGGCCGACTGCGAATCTTTCAGCTCCATGCTCACCTCGCCACCTGAGGCCACCTTGAGAAAATCCAGCAGGTACTGTGAGTTAAAGCCTATGGTCACTGGGTCGGCGGCATAAGCGGTTTCAATAGTATCTTCCGATTCGCCGGTTTCTGTGGAAGAAGACGAGATCTTGATCTCGTTCTTATCCAGCCGCATGCGGATTGCGCCCGAGCGTTCATCGGCAAACTGGGCCACACGCTGGATGGCGCCAGCCAGATCTTCGGACTTGACGGTAACGATCTTGTTGTTCTCGCGCGGCAAAACCGCCTCGTAGTTGGGAAATTGCCCGGTGAGCTGGCGCGAGGTCAGCAGGCGTGAGCCCACGCGGAAGAAGAGCGTGGATTCATCACGCGCAAATTCGACATCTTCCGCTTCCCCCAGTTGCAGCAGTGTGTTCAACTCTGCCATGGCTTTTTTGGGTACCAGGGTTTTTAACTCGCCTGAGACCTTGAATTTTGCCTTGCTATTCTCAATGTGGGCCAAGCGATGGCCGTCGGTGGCCACCATGGTGACCGTCTCCGGCTTCAACACCATAAGCGCGCCGTTCAAGGTGTAGCGTGACTCTTCGTTGCTGATGGCAAAGATGGTCTTGGCGATCAGCGTGCGCAGAATTTGCGCCGGTATTTTGACCACATCGGAGGCAGGGAAGGTTGGTAAAGCAGGGAAGTTGGCGCGTGCCATGCCTACCATCTTGGTGTTGGAACGCCCGGAGCGGATCGCCACCCAGTGGTTCTCCAGCAGCCTGATGGCGACATCCCCTTCAGGCAGCAGCTTCACATAATCGTATAGTTTGCGCGCCGGCACCGTACACGAACCTTCTTTTTTTACTTTGGCCGGGCACGATGTACGCAGACTCAAATCCAGATCCGTGGCCGTGATGGAGAGTTTGTCTCCCCCGGCCTCAAACAGGAAGTTGGAAAGAATGGGAATGGTGGTCTTACGCTCGACCACACCCTGAGTGGCTGTCAGTTCTTTTTGCAAATCGCTTTTGCTGACGACAATTTCCATAGCTCCCTGTGCTTCTGCTCCCGCACCGGTCGTGGCCATACCTAGGCTCCTGAAGGATTTTGCGCACTACTTCTTCTTTTAACTTATATCAAAAACAAATATCTTAAAACAGCAGTAATAGTAGGGCCTGGGGAAATGTGGATAACGTGCCTTAAACCGCATCCCGAGATTATCTGTGATCCCTTCCCCCTGTCGAAATAGAGGCCGCTCATTCGGTCTCCGTGAGGATTACTCGCCAGCAAACTTCTTGTTTCACCGGTTTCTGCACACCTTCCACACCGAATCCACAGCCAAGTTTAAGGAAGAGAGGGCAAAAAGTGGAAAATAGGGAAAAGCGCATTTATTTAAGCGTTCAATAGTACCGCATTTTGAGCGGCAAGCCTGTGCAAATAGATTCAGGGGTAGTTCGGTCAGTTTGGAAAACACACCTCTTTGTCTATGCATGAAACATGTGGGCAAGATAACAGTGCTACTTCAGACCGCACCAAGTCGAAGCAATCCGAGAATGTCTGGGTGGCAAATATACCTGCAGCAAGGCATTTCCTGAAGGTCTCAGTGTAGGGAAGGACAACAATACATCGTGAACACAGTTTTTTCCTCGGCCCGGGCCAGAGTGGCGCATAACCCCAATTTTTTCAGCCTTAATTTTGGCCATGCTGGTTTTGCCCGAAGCGGAATTTTTTCTATCCGTTCAGCGTCTCAGTAATTTTGTTCAGCGTTCGGCTCAGATCTTTGTCCCCTTGGCGCAACTGCTCAATTTTGTCAATCGAGTGCATCACGGTGGTGTGGTGCTTGCCACCGAACTGCCGTCCTATTTCTGGCAGGGAGGCATCAGTAAGGTGCTTGGTAAGGTACATGGCAATCTGGCGCGGACGCACAATGGCGCGCGAGTTGTTCTTGGCCTTGATCTCAGTCAGGCGCAGCCCAAACTGCTCGGCCACCGCCTTTTGAATGGATTCGATAGTGATCTTTTTGGTCTGGGCCTCGATAAAGTTCTTGAGCACCTGCTGGGCGGTCTGCGTGGTAACTTCGACTGCGGTAAGCGAGCAATAAGCGATGAGACGGATCAGCGCGCCTTCAAGTTCACGCACATTGCTGCGGATATTGCTGGCGATGAACAAGGCCACATCCGTAGGCAAGCTTACCCGCTCTGACTCGGCCTTCTTTTGCAGGATGGCGACCTTGGTTTCCAGGTCCGGAGGCTGAATGTCAGCAATCAATCCCCACTCGAAACGGTTGCGTAGCCGGTCTTCGATCTCGGCCAGTTCCTTGGGTGGCCGGTCGCTGGCAATCACAATCTGCTTCATGGATTCGTGCAGCGCGTTGAAGGTATGGAAGAACTCTTCCTGGGTGCGCTCTTTCTGCGCCAGGAACTGGATGTCATCAATCAACAGCACGTCCACGTTGCGGAACTTGTCGCGGAAGCTGATCATCTTGTCGTAGCGCAGTGAGTTGATCATCTCGTTGGTGAATTTCTCACTCGAGAGGTAGCAGATGGAAGCCTCGGGCTGGCGGCGCTTGACCTCGTGGCCGATGGCTTGCATGAGATGGGTCTTGCCCATTCCTACGCCGCCATACAGGAACAGCGGGTTGTAGGCCTTGGAAGGACGCTCTGCAACCGCCTGCGCGGCGGCATGGGCAAACTGATTGCCTGTGCCGATGACGAAGGCGTCAAAGGTATAGCGCGGGTTGAGTTGTGCGGCGGTATCCCAGTCGAAGCGGACCTGGGTAGCGCGGCCCGGCAGCGAATGCGCGTGAGCAGGTGCGGGTGCGAATCCGCCGTCGGCACGGAGCCCGCCGGCGTGAAGGCGCTGGGCCTG
>QIAW01000422.1 GCA_003225655.1 Acidobacteriota bacterium | reverse complement strand
GATGTAATCCTGCGCCTGGCTGCCGCTTGCAGTCAGAGTGAATGCCGCCGTCGGCGTCAGGCTCGCCGGATTCGGCGCACAGCCGCCGTCGGGAATCGCGGTTACGCCCGGCTGGCAGGAGAGCGCCACTGCGCTGCTGAAGCCGCTGACTGAATTCAGAGTGCCGGGAAACGCCCCGCTCTGGCCGGGAAACACGATGGCGATGGTGTTGTTCATGGCAAAAGCAAAATCAGGGCCGAGCGGAATCTGCCACACGCCACGCCCATGCGTAGAAGCGCGCAACAGCACTTGCCCGCCGGAGTTGAAAATGCGCAGATGATTTACCACCACGTTGGGAAAGAATTGTCCAAAGGCGGCCCACGATGCGCCGCCATTGCTGCTGCGAAAAACTCCGACATCTGTGCCGACAAACAAATCGGCGGGATTGAGCGGATCAACCACAATCGAATCCGCCGGCGCATCCGGCAGGTTACTGGTGATGTCCTGCCAACTCGCGCCGGCGTTGGTGGATTTGAAGACGTGCCCGCCGCCGCCGGTAAAACCCATGATGGTGACGTAAGCGGTGTTGCCGGAAGCGCTGGACGGATCCACCGCCACCGAGCCAATGTTGTAGTGGTTGGGATTGATGCCGGCAGTGCGATCGATCCATGTGCCCGCACCGCCAGCGGCGTTGGTGGTGACCCAGATGTTGCCCCCGCTCGAGCCGGCGCCGGTGAATCCGGCATAGATCACCTGCGAATTTCCGCCAGGTGCCGGACCGCCGGCAGCCAGTGCGCTTACGAAGGCGCTCTCGCTCGCGGCGCAGGCAGTGTTGGCGCCGCTGTTGTTCAGGTTCAGCTTATTGCTGAGCGCGTTGGCGAAACTCGAAGGGCCCCAGTTG
>QIAW01000424.1:1055-4015 GCA_003225655.1 Acidobacteriota bacterium | reverse complement strand
CCGTAGCGCCCGAGTGAGCTTTTGGTGAGCGCTGTCTCGCGCGAACCAAAAGTGAGGGCGCAGCAGTCTTGTTTTGGCTGCGTAGCTCTTAGAACGAAACCGCCTGCAGGCGAAATCCTGACCCTGAGATTGCTAAAGAGGAAAGGATCCTCTTGCCTGCGCGGATTTGGCAGCCATCCGGCTGACGTCAGCAATCACCGTGCGTTACAATAATTATTTCATCATCATGTAATGGGAGGAACTATGAAGCTCACGCCGGGGAAGCTCACCGGATTGAAGAACGTCGCGGATAAGCGCGGCGTCATCGCCGCCGCTGCTATGGACCAGCGCGGCTCGCTGCAGAAGGCCCTGGCCAAGGAAAAGGGCGCGGAGATTTCTGATGCCGAGCTGCAAGAATTCAAGATCGTTGTCAGCCAGGTGCTCACGCAGCACGCCAGCGCCATCTTGCTCGATCCCGAGTGGGGCCTGCCGGCTGCCAAGGCCCGCAGCAAAAATTCGGGCCTGCTGCTCGCCTATGAAAAGACCGGCTATGACAAGACCGAGCCTGGCCGGCTGCCCGATCTGCTGGATAACTGGTCGGTGAAGCGGCTGAAAGAGGCCGGCGCTGACGCCCTCAAGATCCTGCTTTACTACACGCCCACCGATGGCGACAAGATCAACGACATCAAGCATGCCTGGGTAGAGCGCATCGGCGACGAGTGCCGCGCTAACGATATCCCTTTCTTCCTCGAGCTGGTGGGATACGAGGAGGGCGTCGACGAAAAGGGCTTCGAATACGCCAAGAAGAAACCGGAGATCGTGACCAAGAGCATGGCGCAGTTCACCGACGATAGATATGGCGTGGACGTGCTGAAAGTCGAGATCCCGATCAATATGAAGTTTGTGGAAGACGCCAAGTCCTTCGCCGGGCAAAAAGCCTACACTAAGCAGGAAGCCATAGAGCTTTTCCGGCGCACCGCCAAGGCCACGGCCAAGCCGTTCATCTATCTTTCTGCCGGGGTCAGCAACGCCGAGTTCACTGAGTCCCTCGAGTTGGCGGCAGAGTCAGGCGTAAAATTCGCCGGCGTGCTCTGCGGACGCGCCACCTGGAAAGATGGTATCCCGATCTATGCCAAGCAAGGACGCAAAGCGTTTGAAGAATGGATGCAGACCGAGGGCGTGAAAAACATTCAGAACGTCAACGAGCGTCTAAAGGCGGCTACGCCGTGGTATGAGATGTATGGTGTGCGCTCAGAGGCAGAGTTAGTTGGAGCGTAAAGGAGTTTAGGGAATCGAGACAAGGGCGCCTGCAAGCGCCCTTGTTTATTCTGATCCGCGCAATCCATGTAATCCGCGGTAAGCTTTTGCTCTTATTCGTAGCGTAAAGCTTCAATCGGGTCCATACGGGCGGCCTTGATGGCGGGTAGCATGCCGCGCACCAGTCCCACAAAGGCCAGAATCAATGTCGCCGTGAGCAGAATCGCAGGATTGATGCGCAGATGAATATCTGCCTCGCCCGCGTCCTTGACGAAGGCGCTGAACATAGTCAGCGGTCCCACGGTCCAGGAGATAACATAAGCCAGCAGCACGCCAGCAATGCCTCCGGCGGCGGTGATGGCCAGCGCCTCTGCGAGGAACTGAAAGAGTATGTGGCGCTTGCGCGCTCCCAGCGCCTTTTCAACACCGATCTCACGCGTGCGCTGGGTGACCGAAACCAGCATGATGTTCATGAGGCCGATGCCGCCGATGCCCAAGGTCAGCGTGCCGATAAAAGCCAGCAGAATCTTGATGCCGGTGGTCACGATGCGGAACTCCTGCACGTCTTGCATAAGGTTCCAGACAAAGATGGCGCGCTTGTCTTTGGCATCGAAATTATGGCGGGCCGCCATGCTCTGACGAATGGCGTTTTCCACCTTCTGGCTGTTGGGCCCCTCGTATTCCATGAAAATTCCGTTGAGGTATTGCGTGTTCCTGAGTTCACTCATGGTGGTGAACGGAATAAAGACGTGGTTGTTGTCGTTGTTATCTCCGTCAGTGACTTTGTGCGTCAGCACCCCGACTACTTGAAACGACATGCCGTTGACCCGGATGCTTTCGCCCAGCGCCGGCTTGCCGGAAAAGAGTTTATCTTTCAGCTCTGAGCCGATGACCGCGCTGAGCGCGTGTTGCTGTTCATCTTCCTCATTGAGCAACCTGCCCTCGGTGACACTCATGTTGCGGATAGGCTGATAGCTGGGATAGACACCGCTTGCCCCGACGTTGGCATTGCGGGTGTCATATTGCACGGTGGCAGAATTGATGTCCACGAAGGGCGAGATGCGTTTAATCAGCGGGACCTCGGCGGTGAGGGCATCAACGTCTTCCATCTTGAAGCGGACCTCGGCTCCCGCCTTGGCGCCTCCAGCTTGCAGTGAGGTGCGTCCGGGAAAGACACCGATCAGATTGGAGCCGATGCCGGAGAAGAAATACATAATGGCGCGCTCGAAGCCGGAGCCGTAGGCCAGCAATAGCACCACCGTGGCGATGCCCCACGCCATTCCCAGCATGGTCAACGCGGAACGCCGGCGGTTGTGCTTCAGCGAGCTGTATGCCTGGCTAAGAAGATCGGTAGTCATAGGAAAGCTCCTGGCTTTTAGCTTTTAGCTGCTTTTGGTTTCTTGCTTCACTCTTCTTAACTTCTTACTTCCGACTTCTGACTCTGACTTACTCGCTTCTCAGCGCCTCCACTGGGGTCATCATCGCAGCGCGGCGCGCAGGATAGAGTCCGGCGACAATGCCGCTTACTGCCAATGAAATAATGGCCAACGCCGCTGATGTAGGCACAAGCTGGGGCGTGTCAAAGCCCTCTGGTTGGGGAACATGGGAGAGCAGGGACATGAACATTGCTGCCACCGCCAATCCCGCTCCTCCGCTCAGCAGAGTGAGAAAAGCACCCTCCAGAAAAAACTGGGTGAGGACGTTCCTGTTAGTGGCGCCCAGGG
>QIAW01000424.1:0-1037 GCA_003225655.1 Acidobacteriota bacterium | reverse complement strand
AGCGTAACCAGGCCCACGCCACCGAGAAACCAATCCATGACATCAAAGATCTTGCCCACGGTCTGCATGTTCTGGATTGTGTCCCAGTCCTGAAAAGCATCTTTATCGCGCCAGTCAAAGCCGTGGCGTTCGCCAATGATCTGGTGTACCTGTTCCTTGGCCAAGCCGTGCATCTCGGTAGTCAGCGGCTGATAATTCAGGAACGAAATAGCATCGTATTTGTTGTCGCCTTTCATGCGAAAGAGGTCGCGCATGGTATCAACGGGAATGAAGAAACGCAGATTGGTGCCGCTGTTGCCTTCTTTGCCAATCTTGACCAGCACCCCAATGACCTCAAAGCGCACGTCGTTCAGGGTAATGCTGTTGCCGACGGCGGGACGTCCGGGAAAAAGGTTCCGGCCCATCTCGCTGCCGATGACCACGACGCGGCGGTGCTGGGTTTCATCTTCCTGGTTGATCCAGCGCCCCGGGCCCATGTTAATGGTGCGGATTTTGTTGTACTCAGGCACGATGCCGAAGACCTGGCCGTTGGTGCTGGTGTACTCGCTGACGGCGCGGATGTCTTCACGGCTCAGTACAGGCGATATGTAGCGCACCGCCTTGGCATTGTCGCGGATGGCGAGGTAGTCACCGTAGTCGAGCTGGTAGGGGCGCGCCGAGATTTGGCTGCCGGGCACTGCCGGTACCTGCCCGCTGAAGATGAACATGATATTCTCGCCGATATTGTTGAGCTGGCGTCTCTGGCCGGAGCGAAAGCCCTCACCCACGCCCACCAGCAGCAGCAGCGAACCCACGCCCCAGGCGATGCCGAACATGGTCAAAAACGAGCGCAGCTTGTGCGCCCATAGGGTGCGCAGGGTCTGCAGAAAGATGTCGAGCAGCAGCCGCATATGTAGGACAGTACGAAAAAAGACGCAGACTGGTTCCGTCTTATTAGACGTGGATGGGCCATGAAGGTTTTCGCTGAATAAGAGGCGTATCCGCTGCCATGGAGGAGTCGGCCTATGGGACTCGCGTTGAGGAAGCGGCGAACTGTT
>QIAW01000420.1:4346-4656 GCA_003225655.1 Acidobacteriota bacterium | reverse complement strand
AAAGTTTGCTCCCGCCTGCGAATTCCCAGCGCAGACCAGCCGCGTCCCCGTCGTCTAGCCCGGCCTAGGACATCGCCCTTTCACGGCGGTAACACGGGTTCAAATCCCGTCGGGGACGCCAAACTTCATTTCTGAGCCACAATGTCGCCTAACTAATCTCGAAACAGTGATTGCCGCACGAGTCGGGGCTTGGGAAGAAGACTTCGCTTCTTGCAAATGCGGACTAATGGCATAAACGATGCCAATCTGCTGTCCTGGGCGAAACACAACCACAAACAACAATGATGGCGGGTCTTAGACGCATATTTCC
>QIAW01000420.1:0-4181 GCA_003225655.1 Acidobacteriota bacterium | reverse complement strand
GTATTCGGCTACTCACATCAGGAACTCTAGTTCTAACAGATGTGTAACTTAGGTTGGTAAGTTACTGAAAGTAAATATCCAAAAATGGAACTCAGTTTGCACTGAAGAGTAGCTCGGGAAAGTGTAATCCACATATAACTGTAAATCGCCCTAGGGTAAAAGAGTGTATTGTCGCGCCCTATGTCATAGAAATGTAGAAAGTCAATCGTCTGCAGCTTGTGTATCTGAAATCTTGCAGACTCTTTCCCAGGCTATACCTGCAGCTTCGGCGCTTGGCACAGTGTCTTTGTTTTGAACGAATCGATTCTGTCGTATCCGACCGCTTGCTTGTCGAGGAGACGGAAACTTGGCCCGGCGCAGCCTGAACAAAACACGCCGGCAAAATCAGTTGAGAAACCGAGAAATTGGTTAGCGATATCCAGCATGGCGGTGGAGAATTCGTCGCTTCACTAGGTTTTAAAAACTCAAGGTTTGCTCTGGCCGGCAAGCTGAGGTGAGATGGGAGACGAACGAAGAAGGCGAGAGGCGACGACCTTGGTGGACGTGCTTGACCGAGTCTTGGACAAGGGAATCGTCATCGACGCGTGGGTGCTGATTTCCCTGGTAGGGGTTGATCTTCTTAGCATTGAGGCCCGGATCGTGGTTGCTTCCATTGAAACCTATCTGAATTATGCCGATCAGGTGAGCTTTACCGCTCTTGGGGCGCGACCTCCACTCTCGGCGGCTGCCAAGGCGCAGTAGAACGGGGGGTTGATGTGACAGGGTTTTCCGTGCGGGACAGATAATTTCACCCAGGCCAGAACTGCAGATTCACCTCATATCAAGCTAGGGGCTCGTAGTTTCAAAATTCAGTAGAGATGGCGGAAGTACAGGAAGAGTATGCAGCGGTCGTGCTGCAGGCAGAGCCGACCTCGGTTTTGCTGCGAGAATTGGTGGCCCACTTGCGCCAGAACCGCACGCAACTCCGCGAAGAGTGGGCGCGGCGCATCACCGAGGCGCAGTTGCTTACCGCGATGAGCAAAGACGAGATCTTTGCCGAGGCGACATCCGTCTACGACAACTACGTAGAGGCGCTCGAAACCGAAACCTTTGAGGCCCTGCAGGCCTATGCACGCAACCTCTCAGAACGCATTATTCCCCGAGGGGTAGAAACCCACGAAGTTGTGGGTATCGTGCTTCTGTTGCGCGACGTGCTGGCCCGTTCCCTGTTCGCCAAATACCGATCGGACCATACCAAGCTGAACCGCATCCTCGATGCCTACGAACCGGCCGCCAACCGCATCGCCAACACCGTGGCCGTGGGTTTTGTGCAAGAGCGCGAGCGCGTTATCCGCCAACAGCAAGAGGCCATTCGCGAGCTGTCTACTCCGGTGCTTCAAGTTCGCGAACGCCTGCTGATCCTGCCGATCATCGGGGTAATCGACCCGCAACGCGCACGGCAGTTGACGGAGCAGTTACTGCACGGCATCCGGGCCAATCGCGCCAAAGTGGTCGTCATTGATATTACAGGTGTGGCCGCGATGGACGCGACGGTGGCCAATCATCTGGTGCAGACCGTCGAAGCTTCACGACTCCTGGGCGCGACCGTGATCGTAACCGGCCTCTCACCTGAAATCGCGCAGACTCTGGTGAACATTGGCGTGGATTTGGGCAAGATGAATACTGTGGGAGATTTGCAGGGCGGCATCGAGCAAGCGGAACGCCTGCTTGGCTATAAAGTGGTGCCGATCGTGGAAGCGTCCTAAACAGAGCGGGGGAGAATACCAACGTGGAAGTCCCGATTCTCAAACAGGGAGATTTCCTCATTGCGACCATCCAGGCGGCGCTGACAGATGCAGATCTGCTGCATCTCCGCACCGCACTGCTTCAACAGGTGGTGCGCTCCCGTTCCCGCGGCGTGATTGTGGATGTCACGGCGCTGGACCTTATGGATTCATTCGCCTCCCGCACCGTTCAGGAGATCGTACACATGATTCGTCTGCGTGGAGCAGAGACGGTAATTGTGGGGATTCAGCCAGAAGTTGCGTTTGCCATGGTGCAGTTAGGGTTGACGCTAGAAAACGTAGCAACCGCGCTAGATTTGGAAGAGGGTCTGGCTTATTTGAACCAAAAATCCAAAACGATCTCTTGAGAGAATCTGTGGAACAGGAAATCCGAGTTCCGATCAGCTCGGACAAAAACATCGTAAATGCCCGGCAGAAGGGCCGCTCAGCCGCGCTGGCTGTGGGGTTTTCGCCCGGCGGGACGGCCTTGGAACAGGAAATCCGAGTCCCTATCAGTTCGGACAAGGATATTGTCGATGCCCGGCAGAAGGGCCGTTCGGTCGCCCTGGCTGTGGGTTTTTCCCCTGGGGCCGCTACCTTGATTGCGACAGCGATTTCCGAGCTGGCCCGCAACATAGTTTCTTATGCCAAATCCGGGGAGATCGTCATCCAGGCACTCCATGGATCTCCGCGGCTAGGCATTCAGGTGATTGCACGGGACCAGGGACCAGGAATTCACGATATCAAGCAAGCCCTGCGCGATGGGTTTTCAACTTCCGGAAGCCTGGGCCTGGGCTTGCCAGGGGTGAAGCGGCTGATGGATGAATTTCAAATTGATTCCAGAGAGAATCGGGGCACAACCGTTATGGTCAAAAAATGGAAGCAATAGCACGAGCACAAGCGGCGATCGAATGGGGCACTGCCGGCGCTGCCCTGCCGGGCGAGTCGCGCTCGGGTGATCACTATGTTGCTGTGCCATTTTCGAGTGGGATGTTGTTGGCCGTGCTGGATGGAATTGGGCACGGCAAGCAAGCTGCGGCAGCCTCCAGAATTGCGAGCACGATTCTGGAAACCCATGCCCTGGATCCGGTGATTGCGCTTGTGCAGCGCTGTCATCAGCAACTCAGGGAGACACGTGGTGTGGTCATGAGCATGGCCTCTTTCAACATCCGCCATGGCTTGATGACCTGGTTGGGAGTAGGAAATGTCTATGGAGTGCTGCTTCGCGGTTTTCCAACCTTTCCTCAGGTGGAAGAATCTTTGTTGTTGCGCGCTGGAGTGGTCGGCGCGCAGTTGCCTCCGTTACAGGCAGCGGTCTTGCCTGTGAGCCCCGGCGACACGGTTGTCTTTGCCACGGACGGTGTCGAGAGCAATTTCGAACGCACGCTGGCGCATAACCAAAACCCACAGAAAGCTGCAGAAGACATCCTCGCGCGCCACGGCAAGACTATAGATGATGCGCTTGTGCTTGTCGCACGGTATTTGGGGAACTGCCGATGATAGAGCTGAAAGACGTTCAGGTAACTGCGGAAACCTCTTTGCAAATGGCATACGCGGCGGCGCTGGAAGGATTTTTTTTCGATCCCTGCGAGAGCACCCTGCGCGGCGGGTATGAGATTGGACGCAAAGCCATTGCTGAAGGCGTTGGCGTGCTGGAAATAGCTTCCATGCACCATGCGGCGGTAACGAAGCACCTGCTCAATGCGGGCGATGCGGAGGGTTCCAAGCGGCGACTGCAGCAAGCGGAAGAATTTTTTGCAGAAAGCCTTTCTCCTTATGAAATGGCTCACCGTGGCTACCGGGAAGCTGTAGCGGTGCTGCGGACGGTGAACGAAACCTTAGAGCGGGAGATCCAGCGTATCGCCCATAGCCTTCATGACGAAGCTGGCCAGCTTCTCATCGCCGCACAGTTGGCTATTTCCGGACTGGCTCGCGATGTGACTCCCGGGCTTCAGAGCAGGCTGCAGGAAATCACCACCATTCTCGACCAAGCCGAACAGCAGTTGCGGCGGCTCTCGCATGAGCTCCGGCCCATGATCCTGGATGATCTTGGCCTGATTCCCGCGGTGCACTTCCTCGCCGAAGGTATTGCGCAACGCAGCAAGCTTTCAATTCAAGTGGAAGGGGAAACGGACGCGCGTTTTGCGCCTTCCATCGAGACCGCACTCTATCGGATCGTGCAGGAGGCGCTGAACAATGTGCACCGGCATGCGCAAGCGAAAAACGTGAAAATTCAATTCATCCGCGACGGACGCAATCTGCGCTGTCTGATTCAAGATGACGGCAAGGGCTTCGATATAGTTACGCGCCTGGCGCGCAAAGGACAGAAAGGGTTGGGTCTCATCGGAATGCACGAACGTCTGAATGCCCTGGGTGGAACACTACAAGTCAACTCCGAGCCGGCTGGTGGAACGAGCC
>QIAW01000419.1 GCA_003225655.1 Acidobacteriota bacterium | reverse complement strand
TCGGCCTCAAGGCGGGAGAGGTTAAAGGATCGAGCAGCCAAGCCAGGCGTCGCCGATTGTCGGCGGTAAACAGCAGATAACCTCCCGGCTGCAGCACTCGCGAGAGTTCAGTGATGGCCTTCTGCGGATCTTCCAGCCAGGGAATCACGCCCAGTGACACGGCAAGTGGAAAAGAGTGCTGGACAAACGGCAGCTTGTAGATTCCTGCCACGCGAGCGCTAATTCTGGCATCGAGTCCGCCTTGACTTGCGTGCTGCTGGGTAAGCGCCACCATGCTGGCAGCCGCGTCCACCGCCTCTACTTCGTAACCGCGATGCGCCATCGCCAAGCTTGCCAAACCAGCTCCACATCCTGCGTCGAGCACGCGCGCGCCTTGCGCCAGGCCCAGAGCCTCGATCCAGGCCATTGTCTTGGACAACCGATCCTGGTGGATGATTCCCCAAACATCGCGACGGCTGTAGATCTTCTTCCAATCGAGCGCGGCAGAGTCGAAGTGGGCTACGACACGCTCATCGTCGCTGGATCCAATTACAGCCTCCACTCCAGGCCGTTTCTGTGCGACGGGATCAACGGCGGAACTGTAAGACATCGCCATCTGAGCTTCTATTTCTTGGGGCTGGGCTGAGCTGACGGAGGATTGTATTGATAGTAATACTCGTGGCCGACGTTGCTGCAATCGTTCATCACTGTGCCTACGATTTTTGATTTGTCCAGCGAGCGCAGGACCTGCGCGAGCGCCTTTTTCGGCGTCTTGCCCTCGCGAACCACGAACAGCGAGCCGTCCACCAGCGCCGACCAAACACCGGAATCGGCGAGTGGCAGCATAGGCGGCGAATCAATGATCACCCAATCAAACCATCCTTCGATCTCCGCCAGCAATTCCGACATCCGCTGCGATTGAAGCATCTCCAACGGCTGTTCCTGAGGAGTACCTGCCGATAGAAACCACATGGGAAATTTCTCGGCGCGCCGAAGATACTTAGTAACTTCGTCTACGTTGGCCCAGCAGTCGGTGAGGCCAGTGATTCCAGCGACTCCAAACAGGTGTTCCAAACTCCGCTGGCGGATATCGCCGTCGATCAGCAGAGTTCGCTGCCGCGATCGGGCCAGGGTGATGGCCAGATTCGCAGCCTACTTTTTCCCTCGTCCCGCATGGTGCTGGTGATCAACAATTTCTTCAATGCGCGCTGCTGTTGCATGCTTCTGAGGCGGGCGCCCAGTACCCGTATCTTCTCCGCTCCCAAGGTCCGCTCGTCGGTGATTGCCACTAACCGGTGGCACGGCGCTGCTATTTCCGGAAGCAGAGGCACCCGATCCAGGCTGGAGGCGTCGAATTCAAGCTGCTCGGAAATTTCCACGGCCGCTCCCGCCGCCTGCGGATCCGACACCCAAGGGATGCCCGCGCCCCCGCCCGATTGCTGCAGAGCTTCAAAAACTCGGCTCACTTACCTTCTCCTTCCTCCTAAGAGGCGCTCCAGCCGGGCAATTCTTTCCGCAGTCAGAGTAAACTCCGGCGCGGCTGAGGTGGGGACAACATTGAGTCGAAAATCAGTAGCAACTTCTTCAATGATTTCAGGAGTGATACTGCTGGTCTGCCGCGCATAGCCTGAGATCAAAGCGTTCTCGCAGATGGTATTGATCAGGCGTGGTATGCCGCGCGAATATCGAAAGATAGTTTGCACCGCCGCATCGGGAAATATCGCATTGGCGGCTGAGTTCGCGCCCGCCAGGTGCAGCCGGCGGCGGATGTATGCAGTGCTTTCGCTCTCGCTCAAGGGTTCCAGCCGGCAGCGCAGCGTGATCCGCTGCTTCAGTTGTCTCAAATGCGCGGAATCGAGTTTCCTATCGAGTTCAGGCTGCCCCACCAGGACAATTTGCAGCAGTTTTTGCTGCGCAGTCTCGAGATTCGTCAGCAATCTGATCTCTTCCAGCACCTCGGAGCCGAGCAGGTGCGCTTCATCTATCACTAAGGCGGTGGACAGGCCCTGCCGGTGACGCCGGATCAGGAACTCGTTAAGGGCGATCAGCGTCTCACTCTTGTTGCGATAAACCTGGCTGAGGCCTAGATCGCGCAGCACGTAGCAAAAGAATTCTTCCGGGGTGAGCAGGGCGTTGAAAACGAAAGAGAACGCAACCCGGTTGCTATTCAGAAAATTGAGCAGGCACTGCAGCAGCAGGGTCTTGCCCGTACCCACTTCGCCGGTGACCACCACGAAGCCCTTCCGGTTTCGCACCCCGTAGTACAAAGTGGCTAGCGCCTCGTTGTGATGCGCCGTGGGCAGAAAGAAATACGGGTCCGGCGTAATGTCGAACGGGTTCCGGCTCAATTTGTAGAAGGCTTTGTACATTCGATTTTCAGCCGCTGCGATAAACCAGAAACGTCAAGGCGGGAATGAGAATCAGCAACCCGACCGCGGCAGCCGATTCCAACCACATGAATCGTCGTTGCTGTTGCTGCTCGTCGGCCGTCAGTAGAGATGGGATTGCTGCCAACACCGGCGCCGGAATCAGGTCGCGCAAATCCTCTTCCTTATGAATGCGCGGCGCAACCGTTTCCATCGCCGCCGTGAGCCCGAGCGAGAGTACGAGTCCCAGGGCTACGCCAGCCAGGCTCATCTTGAATCGGTCGGGGAAATACGGCTTTCGGGGCAGACTGGGCGGGTCAATAATGCGGAATTGTTCCCCCTGTTGCCGTCTCTCAAGATTGGTGGCGAGCTCCGATTGCATCTTCTTCGCCAGCAGCGATTGATAATTCTCCTTCGATTGCTCGTGGTCGCGGGTGATCGAGGATAGCTCTTCTTCCCGCACTGGCGTCAGATTTAACCGGCCGCGGTACTGGTCAATCTCGGTCTGCAGGCGCTTCACTTCGTCAGTGCGGTTGGAAATTTCCAATTCATTGGCCTTCAGTTGTCCCTCGACCTGCGCCATCGGACCAACCTGTGCGATCCGGCTTGCTGTCGCCGAGCCTTTTCCCGCTTTGATGTCGGTGTCTGATTCCTTCTTCAGCTTCTCAGTACTGGCAATCTGCTGCTTGAGACGTACCACGTCCGGATGGCTCTCCGTATAGCGCGTGCTCAAATCGGCGTATTGTGCCTTGAGCTTGTCGAGTTCATCGTCTAACGAAGACGGTGTCGCCGCGTTCGCGCTATCCGCTGCTGCTGCAGAGCGCGAAGCCCGGTTCTGCTGCAACAGTGACTCCAGGTAAAGCTTTTGCTGCTGCGCGTGGTCGCGTGCTTCCGAAGCGGCCTGTAGTTGGGCCTGCAGACCGGCCAAGATCTGCACGTTGCTTTGTA
>QIAW01000417.1:2134-3410 GCA_003225655.1 Acidobacteriota bacterium | reverse complement strand
TGCCTGCAATCATTTCGGCCCAAGAGAGAGCGCCACAGGGCAGCCAGCCGCAGAACCAGAAACCAGATCAGCAGCCATCCATGCCTGGCATGGATATGCCCAACATGCATCATCACCCTGCCATGAAAATGGGCATGGAGATGGACCACCAGCCCTCCACGTTCATTGAAGAAATCGAAAGTCATGCCGGTTCCGGCACGGACGCTCAGCCGGATTCGACTCCAACTCCCATGCTTATGACCATGCGCGGCAATTGGATGCTCATGCTGCATGGAGTGGCCTTTCTCAATGAAGCGCAGCAAAGCGGCCCGCGCGGTGATGATAAGTTCTTTTCCACCAACTGGATCATGCCCATGGCGCAAAGGAAGTTTGGAAGCAGTACGTTGACCCTGCGCTCTATGTTGAGTTTTGAGCCGGCCACGGTGACAAAACGGCGTTATCCGGAACTGTTTCAGCAGGGCGAAACGGCATTTGGCAAGCCCATCGTGGATGGCCAGCATCCTCACGACTTCTTTATGGAACTGGCGGCTCTTTATGATTTACGGCTGGGAGAAAAGACCCTGCTTTCTTTCTACGCTGCCCCGATGGGCGATCCGGCTATGGGACCCGCCGCTTACCCGCATCGCGCATCCGCATCCGAAGATCCGATTGCGGCCCTGGGACACCATCTCGAGGATTCAACCCACATCGCCGATGATGTGTTGACCCTTGGCCTCGCTCATCGAGCGGTTCGTCTGGAAGCCTCTGGTTTTCATGGCAGGGAGCCCGATGAAGACCGCTGGGACCTGGATTCAGGCAAAATTGATTCATGGTCAGGCAGGCTGACCGTAAATCCTCGGCAAAACTGGAGCGGGCAATTTTCTTTTGGACATCTCACCAGTCCGGAAGCCCTTCACCCGCATGAAGACATCGACCGCATGACCGCGTCGGTCATCAACAACCGTCCGCTCGCCAATGGAAACTGGGCGACGTTATTCCTGTGGGGACGTAACCGCAATCGTCCCAGCGGACTGATTTGGAACGGCTATCTTGCAGAATCAACTTTGAGGTTCGATAGCCGCAATTACCTGTGGGCGCGTTTTGAGAATGTGGATCGAACCAGCGAATTGTTGCTTAAAAATACATTCGAGCCGGTGGGCTTTGAGGAATCTGTGATTGGGCGTGTCCAGGCGTCGACCATCGGATATGACCGTGACATCAATCTGCTTCCACATCTCGCGACGGCGCTTGGAGGTCAGGTGACCTTGTACGCCGTCCCTCAAGCGTTAAGACCAGC
>QIAW01000417.1:0-2031 GCA_003225655.1 Acidobacteriota bacterium | reverse complement strand
TTGAGCACAGGAAGCCGGAGTATTTCCTGAACCACTATAATGAATCAATGGGTCTGGTACATATCTGATTTATCCCTTACAACTGAAAGCCCAGCAGGGAATCTGAAGGAGACTTCTTGCATTCTTCAGACGTTCATTTACAGTTGAGAGTTTATGACGATTTTGTTTTTTGTGAAGCTAAAAGCTATTGATGCCTTTTAAATAATGTCCTACTCAAAAGAGGGCATGGCTAAAGCCAAAACTCTTAGGAACCTTTACCCCCCGGCTAAAGCCATGGGTTCCCACCGTGCGTCGCAAGCGACGCAATGGACATGATTTATGCAGGCATCAATAAAGGCTAAAGCTTTTTCTGGGAACTGAGAACTGAAAGATGAGCGCAGAAGAGAAACGTCTGGAGCAATCGCGCCTCCGCCAGGTGCACTGGAAGCGCTGGGGACCTTACGTCAGCGAACGCGCCTGGGGAACCGTGCGCGAAGACTACAGCGCGACCGGCGAAGCCTGGGACTATTTTCCCCACGAGCACGCCCGCTCCCGTGCCTATCGCTGGAACGAGGATGGCCTTGCCGGCATTTGCGACCGCCACCAGCGCCTCTGCTTTGCCTTGGCCCTCTGGAACGGCCGCGATCCCATCCTTAAGGAGCGGCTCTTTGGACTGAACGGCGAAGAGGGCAATCATGGCGAAGATGTTAAGGAATGCTATTTCTATCTCGACAGCACGCCTACGCATTCCTACATGCGCTATCTGTACAAGTATCCACAGGCCGAGTTTCCCTACTCGCGGCTGGTGCAAGAGAACGGAAGGCGCACCAAGGCGGACGCGGAATTTGAATTGCTCGATACCGGCGTTTTCAACGAAGAGCGCTACTTTGACGTGCTGGTCGAATATGCCAAGGTGGAGATGGAAGACATCTGCATCAAGATCACGGCGACGAACCGCGGGCCGGAAGCCGCCACTCTGCATCTGTTGCCCACTCTGTGGTTCCGCAACACCTGGTCCTGGGAGCAGGGAGTGCCACGGCCCGAGATCGAGGTTGCCAATTCAAAAATCGCACCGGCAGCGCTGCGCGCCCTCAACGATGAGCTGGGGGAGTGGCTGCTGTACTGTGACGGCAATCCTGAACTGCTTTTCACCGAGAACGAAACCAATTTTGAGCGCCTCTTTCATGTTCCCAACCGCAGCCGTTATGTAAAAGACGCATTCCACGATTACATAATTCATGGAAAACTTGAGGCTATAAATCCCGACCGGGCCGGCACCAAGGCGGCAGCCCATTACCAGACTGAGATTGGTCCCGGCGAAAGTTACGTGCTGAAATTGCGCCTCAGCAACCGGCAGTTTTCTCCCGGCGAGTCACCCATGGGCGCGGAATTCAATCAGATATTCCTCAAACGCCACGCTGAGGCCGATGAGTTCTATGCCTCGGTCATTCCTGCTAACGTCACTCCAGACATGCGCAACGTCATGCGCCAGGCATTCGCCGGCCTGCTGTGGTGCAAACAGTTTTACAACTACGAAGTACGGCGCTGGCTGGAGGGCGATCCGGCATTTCCGCCGCCGCCGGAGCAGCGGCTCGCCGGCCGCAACCGCGCTTGGGGACTGGTATGCCGCCTGGGACTTGGCCTTTCACTGCATCTCGCTGGCTCTCATCGATCCTGACTATGCCAAGGAACAGCTCGCTCTCATGCTACGCGAGTGGTATATGCATCCCAACGGCCAGATTCCCGCTTACGAGTGAGCCTTCGGAGATGTAAATCCACCCGTGCACGCCTGGGCCGCCTATCGCGTTTACAAGATCGAGGAAAAGAAAAACGGAAAGGGCGACCGCGCATTCTTGGAGCGCATCTTTCAGAAGCTGCTCTTGAACTTTACCTGGTGGGTAAACCGTAAGGATGCGGAGGGAATGAACGTCTTCCAGGGCGGCTTTCTTGGTCTCGATAACATCGGCGTCTTTGACCGCAATATGCCTCTGCCCGATGGCGGACATCTCGAACAATCCGACGGCACCAGTTGGATGGCGATGTACTCTCTCG
>QIAW01000416.1 GCA_003225655.1 Acidobacteriota bacterium | reverse complement strand
GAACCCAAGACTTGGTTTTCGAAGATGATATTGCTGCCTCCACCACTTCCTGGATTTCGTAGGCTTCACGGAAATCAGGGCCGGATTTTTCACCCTTACCGATAGCTCCGAGGAACTCAGCCATTTCGATGGCCTTCAAGTCATTGAAGCCCAGCTGGTGTCCGCCTGCCACGCAGAAGCCACCGTAGGGAGGGTGCTGCGGGCCGGCTTCGAGGCGGGTGAAGCCCATGTGACGCGGGTCATTTCCCGCCTTGTAATAGTGCAGTTCGTTCAGGCGTTCCTGGGTGAAGACGAGGCTGCCCTTTTCACCTGTGAGTTCAAAACCCAACTGCATCTTGCGGCCCGTCTGAATCCAGTTGGCCTCAATGGTGCCACCGCAGCCGCGCCCGAAGTTCACAAGGATGCGGGCTACGTCATCGACTTCGACGGGTTTCGTTTCTGATGCGCCGCGCGCCACCGGGCGCTGCTTGATGACGGTGCGCACATCCGCACTCACTTCGGCAATGTCGCCCAGCAGAAAGCGCGCCATGCCAATGATGTGGGAACCGAGATCTGCAATTACGCCGGGGCCGCCTGATGGGTCAATGCGCCAGGTCCAAGGGCTTTGCGAGTCATGCATATAGTCTTCCGCGTGAATGCCACGGAAGCCCGTGATCTCACCCAACTCACCTGCTTCCACCATTTGGCGAGCCAGCTTGAGCAATGGGTTCTTGATGTAGTTGAAGCCCACTTGCGTGTTCACGCCCTTGGCCTCGGCGGCATTCACCATCTCCAGCGAGTCCGCCAGTGTGGGCGACAGCGGCTTTTCGCAATGGACATGCTTGCCCGAAGCGATGGCGGCGAGTGCCATCTCCTTATGCATGGAATTCGGCGTGGTGATCGACACGACGTGAACCGCCGGATTGGCGATCAACGCTTTCCAGTCCCCTGTTGAGGACTCAAAGCCATATTGATGGGCGGCTTTGGCGGCGGCTTCGGCGTTGACATCGGCCACGACCACGAGGCGTGGTGATGGAATTTCTGGGAAGGCCGAAAGCGCAGTGCGATAGGCAATGGCGTGTGCCTTACCCATGAAACCCGTGCCGATGAGGCCAATGCCAATGTCTTTCATGCTCTCTTAAAGTCTTGCCGGCCTACACACCCACGCGCTGCTTGGAGCGCACGTCGGCTTGGTATTTGACCTGTTCCTTGACGGCATCCCGGTTGGAAACCTGCGGCACGCCCACATCCCAAAGCGCGTCCCCCGGCGTCCAGGTGTAGGCATCGGTCACAATCGAGATCACCGTGGTGCGGTCATTACCCTTGGCCCAGTCCATCGCCAGTTCCAGTTCGGCAAGACTTGAGACCTTGCGAGCCAGCGCCCCCATGGACTGCGCATGCTTGACAAAATCTACGCTGAAGGCCGGCACCGCTGTCTTGCAATCCTTGAGCAGGTTGTTGAAGCCGGGCGTACCCTTGAACTGCTGCAACCGGTTGATGACGGCATAGCCACCATTGTCACACACAATGACAATCAACTTGTGGCCCGTCAGCACTGATGAATAGATATCAGCGTTCATCATCATGTAGCTGCCATCACCCACCATGACGATCACATCGCGCGTGGGGTCTGCCATCTTGGCACCCCAACCGCCCGCAATCTCATAGCCCATGCCAGTTCTTCATGGTCTCGCCGGGCAGGCCGCCTGCTGCCGTGAGCACATAGTCGCGGGGTTCAGCCTTCTTGTTCACCACACCCACAACCTGCGCATAGGTGGGAACGGGCGCGTTGGTGGGCTTCTGGTAGCCATCAAGCGCCGCGTTCCATTCGGTCATCAGGCCCTTGGCCATCTTGGTCCAGGCGGCATCAGCCTTCCAGCCCTTCAGCGCTGCGGCGAGTTCTTCCACCGTCTCTTTCGCGTCACCCACCACGGCGAGGGCGCGATGTTTGGTGGCATCCCAGCGCGCGGCATTGATGGAGATGAACCGTGCCTCGTGGTTGAACAGCGTCCAGGAACCTGTGGTGAAATCCATCAGGCGCGTTCCGATGGCCACGATCACATCCGCCTCCGCGCCCAGCGCATTGGCTGACGTGGAACCGACAATACCAATTGGCCCCGCATAAGCGGGATGGTCATGGGGCACCGTGCTCTTGCCGGCAATGGTTTCAGTAATCGGAATGCAATGGTCGAGGGCAAACTGAGCCACCACCTCTTCGGCACCAGAATAGCGCGTGCCGCCACCGGCGATGATGAGCGGACGCTTGGCTGCCTTCAGGAGCTTCAGGGCTTCGGCCACGCGCTTCCTGTCTGGCCGTGCGCGCGGGATCTCATGCACGGTCTTGTCGAAGAACCTTGCGGGATAGTCCCACGCCACTTCCTGAATGTCCTGCGGCAGGCCAATGAAGGCCGGGCCACAATCGGCCGGGTCCAGCATGATAGCCACGGCCTGCGGCAGCGATGAAATGATTTGTTCGGGATGCATGATGCGGTCCCAGTAACGCGTCACGGCCTTGAAGGCATCATTCACGTTGATTGAAGGATTTCCGAAATGCTCCACCTGCTGCATCACTGGGTCCGGCCTGCGGTTCACGAAGGTGTCGCCGGACAGAATAAGCAGTGGCAGCCGATTGGAATGGGCAACGCTTGCCGCCGTCACCATATTGGTGGCGCCCGGGCCAATTGAGGAGGTGGCCACCATGATCTGCCGCCGCCGTTTGGCCTTGGCAAAGGCGATAGCCGCCAGCGCCATGGACTGCTCATTCTGTCCGCGCCAAGTTGGAAACACATCCTTCACCGCTTCCAGCGCTTCCGACAGACAGGTTACGTTGCCGTGTCCGAAAATGCCGAAAATGCCGGGAAACAAGGGTACTTCCGCACCGTCCACGACCGTGAACTGGTTCATCAGATAGCGCACCAGCGCTTGTGACATCGTCAAGCGGATTGTGGACATGGAAGTCATCCCTGTGATTGAGCGATGAAACACTTATTGCATAAAACGGCAGTACGCAAGTAAAATTGCGAACCTCGAAGGCTGGACCTTGGTCTACTTCCGTGACCTGGGTGACACAGCAAAACGCGCAGATTTATCCCGGGCAATCTCAGTTACGCTCGGAATGCGCACGTCTTTGGCATTCTTTGGGTGGAGCTTTGCAGCAGTTGCTGTCGCAATGGTTTGCACAAGACACATAGGCGCGGCCAATGAACGCGAAAACGTGTATTCATCTTCAGGGACGGTAAATAGCACTTCCGCGCCTTTTGCCAGCGGTGAAAGTTGACTGTCTGTTATGGCGACGATCGGAACACTTTCTTTCACTGCTTGTTCCGCAATCGCCACCACTTCCTTCGCGTAGTGACGAAACGCAATCGCAATGAGTACATCGCCTTTGCCCATCGTCATCGCAACTTCCTGCGCAAGTCCACCAGCGGAATCCATCAGTATGACCTTTCGCTGCAGCATGGTCATGAGGTAGCGCATAAGCTCGGCAATTGGCTCAGAACGCAACTGCCCTGCCACAAAAATGCATCCGGCTGAAGCACAAAGCTCAGCAGTCCGATGAAGTTTTTCCTCGCCCACCGATTCAAGTAAACCTTGCAGCGCTGCAATATCACGCACAACCATGTTTCGGAGGAATCCGAGGTCACCATCAGATGCATTGCGGCTGATCTCGGCGTCAAGAACACTAACGCGTTCCCGAAAACCGGGAGCTGCAGTGGCGAGACGGGTTTGGAAAACAGCTTGCAATTCCTTGAATCCGGAATAGCCAAGATTTTGGGCAAACCGAACTAGAGTTGACGGGTGAACTTTTGTCTTTGCGGCAATGGAGTTGATTGATTCCAACGCAATGATGTTCGGGTTTTGTGTGAAGAATCTTGCAACCTGCTGGTAGCCGTCGGACAACCTATCGTAGTTGGCAGTAATGAGATTGACCACACCCTCATAGTGCGAGGGTACAATGGCTTTAGCGCCGCTTGGCGTACGCTTCATTTCAAAGCTCTTTACGTTGATATCTTGAATTGATCTAACACACCGAAGAGATATTTGCACAAGCACCGGCTGAAGATTGCGGCGCATGCAAACAGCGAAGCTTGACACACAACGTATATTCCGAAATAAGATATATGGCAACAAACGTTGCAAACACTGTGCAAGTAGCAACCAGAACTGCAAAGGATGGGCGATCCGATGGAAATGGCATGGGGACAACTCATCAATGGCTCATGGCGCAAGGGCCGTAGCACGGACCGGATCACCGCCGTGGACCCAGCGACCGAAGAGGTGCTCAACGAATTCCACGCTGCATCAACCGCTGATACGGAAGATGCCATCGCTGCCGCAATAGCGGGCTTTAGGGGCTGGCGCGCCACGCCTGGTTGGGTCCGCGCCGACGTTTTGCACAAATGCGCCGATACAATGGTCGCGCTGGCAGAAGAAGCGGCGCGTCAAATCACGCTCGAAGCAGGCAAACCCTTAGCCCAGGCGCGCCGCGAATGGCAGCTCTCCGTCGATCAATTCCGCTGGTATGCCGAAGAGGCGCGGCGGATTCACGGCCGCATCACCGAGAGTCGCGCTCCCGGCGGGCGCATCGAGGTGTACCATGAACCTATCGGCGTTGTCGCAGCGTTTACGGCGTGGAATTTCCCAGCTGTCCTCATTGCCCGCAAGGTCGCACCTGCGCTGGCTGCCGGTTGCAGCATCATCGTGAGACCTTCTCGCGAAACACCCGGAACAGCCGCCGTGCTAATGGATTGCCTCGTACAGGCAGGCGTGCCGGAAGGCGTGGTCAACCTAGTCGTGGGCCCCACATCCACGACCTACGACGTCCTGATGAAGTCGCCTCATGTACGAAAGGTATCGCTTACAGGTTCATCATCTGTAGGGCAGCAGATGCTGCGCGATGCCGCGCAGACCTTCAAACGCGCAACTATGGAACTTGGCGGCAATGCACCAGTGATCATATTCGATGATGCAAGTCTCGACGCCACACTCGACATCTGCGTTCCAGTCAAGTTTGCCAACGCGGGTCAGGTTTGCGTAACAGGCGACCGCTTCTTTGTTCATGAGTCTCTTTACTCGAAATTCGTCGATGGCTTTGCGGCCCGCGCCAAGACGTTAAAGCTGGGGCACGGTCTTGACGAAACAACACAGATGGGACCGCTCATCAATGCAAAGCGGGTGGCCGCCATCGAGACAATTGTAGCTGATGCCCGCAAGCGGGGCGGCCGGATCGCCGCGGGTGGCGAACGTCCCTCCGACAAAAACAAAGGATTCTTCTATTCGCCCACGGTCATCGCCGACCTGCCAGACGACGCGCTGGCCCTGGCGAAAGAAAACTTCGGCCCCGTCGCTGCCATCACATCCTTCCGCACTGATGAAGAGGTTTATGCTCGCGCCAATGCCACGGATCTTGGTCTCTCTGCTTATGCCTTCACCCAGAGCGCCAAGCGCATGCGCGAAACCGTATCGAGACTTGAAGCGGGAATGGTTGGCATCAACAGTTTTGCATTGGCTGCGGCAGAAGCGCCATTTGGTGGCATTAAGGCCTCCGGCATGGGCCGCGAGGGCGGCGACGAAGGCATTCACGACTACCTCAATGTCAAATTGGCGCAGATGACGGTGTGGCGATGATCAAGAACAGGATCAAGGAACTTTGGGCCGAAGGAAAGCCAGCCATCAACGGCTGGCTATCAACCTCGTCGCCCTTCGTGGCCGAGATCATGGCGGCACAGGGCTATGATGCGCTCACGATCGATTGCCAGCATGGCTTCGTAGCCTATGAAACTGCAACGGGTATGCTGCAGGCGATGAGGGCAAGTGGCGTTGTCCCCATGGTACGGGTGCCGTGGCTTGATCCCGGTGACATCATGAAGGCATTGGATGCGGGTGCCTATGGCATCATCTGCCCCATGATCAATACGAGGGAAGAAGCGGAGCGCTTTGTCTCCTACATGCGCTATCCGCCTCATGGCGTGCGGAGCTTTGGCCCCACCCGTGCGCTCTTTGCGGCAGGAGCAGACTATGGCCATCACGCTGACACTGAAGTGCTGGCATTCGCAATGATCGAAACAGCCGAAGCCATGGAAAACCTCGACGCCATCGTCGCCACACCTGGTCTTGATGGTGTCTACATAGGCCCTGCCGATCTCGCACTTGGTCTCACGGGCCGCAAGTATCCGACAGGCTTTGACCGCCAGGAGCCGGAACTGGTGGAAGCGATTCAACTGGTGCTGAAGAAGGCCAAGGCTGCCGGTATTCGCGCCGCCCTTCACAATGGCACTGCAACTTATGCTGCAAGGGCGGTGAGCTGGGGTTTCGACATGGTCACGATTTCCAATGACGTGCGCCTACTCGCAGGGGCTGCCCAGCAGAGTTTGTCCGATGCCCGCAAACTCATCGGAGAGGCGTCTGCAAAGGGAGCGGAAAAGACATCCCATGACTACTGAAACCTATCGCGTGCTGATCGCGGGCAAAGTGCATGGCGCCGGTGTAGCGCTGCTGCGGCAAAGGCCGGATATTGCGACCGACTTAGTCGAAGCGGTAACCACTGAAGCCTATCGCCCCTTCCTTCCGAATGCAGACGCAATCCTGATCCGCACCCAGCCCATGAAGGCGGCAGAAATCGCACTCGCACCCAAGCTCAAAATCGTCTCGCGTCATGGCGTAGGTTATGACGCCATTGATGTGGCCGCTCTGAATGCCCGGCGTATTCCACTTGCTATCGTCGGTGACGTCAACTCGCGCGCCGTGGCCGAACACACCTTGATGCTGATGCTGGCAGCAGCGCGCCGCACTGTGGCCCATCACATCGCTTCCACGACGGGCCATTGGAACGAACGCAACCGCTTTGATTCAACCGAACTCGATGGCAAGTCCCTCCTCGTCCTCGGCTTCGGCCGCATTGGCCGCCGGGTGGCCGAACTGGCAAACGCGTTTGGCATGGTGGTAAGTGCATTCGATCCATTTGTGACCGCCGAACAGATGGCGCCAATTGGTGTCAGCTACGCGCCGGATATGACCAACGCCCTTGCCACAGCCGACTATGTCGCAGTTCACCTGCCGGGCGGACAAGGCCCTGTGATTGGTGCCGCCGAACTTGCGCGCATGAAATCATCCGCCATCATCGTCAACGCCGCCCGTGGCGGAATTGTCGACGAGCTTGCACTGGATTCAGCTCTGCGCGAACGTCGCCTGCGGGCGGCCGCACTGGACGTACTCGCTGAAGAACCGCCCGCGCAAGAACATCCCTTGCTCAACAATCCATTCATCACCGTCAGCCCGCACAACGCCGGGCTTACTGAAGAATGCGCCATGCGCATGTCCATTGCAGCGGCGCAGAACATTCTTGATGCATTTGACGGCAGACTGGATCGCAAATTGATTGTGAATGCGGAGTCGGCGGGCCTGACATTCTCGGCGGCCGGATAAGGCCAATTTAAGTTTTGCAATTATCGTTGCAAATCGTGCATATTGTCAATATTTAATGCAATGAATTGCGCGCCGCTACTGTCTGACGAAAAGAGGATGTTTTGATGAAGGCAAGACTTGGAATTGCACCTATTGCCTGGTGGAATGACGATCTGGCTGAACTGTCAGACGACGTGAGCCTTGAGGAATGCCTGAGGCAGGCATCCGTTGCAGGCTTTACCGGCATGGAAACGGGTCGGCGCTTCCCGATGGACATGGCCGAGCTGGGCCCCATCCTCAAGAAGTACGGAATCTCGGTCTGTGGCGGCTGGTTCTCCGGATTGCTGCTCGATGGCACAATCGAAACAGAGAAAGAACGCATTGCCAGCCAAATGGCCTTTTTCAAGTCGGCAGGTGCACCTTGTATCGTCTATGGTGAAACCGCCCGTTCGATACAAGGCATAAAGTCTGCCCCTCTTGCAACAAAGCCGCGCCTGACCGAATCCGAAATTGCCGCCTATGGAAGCAAGTTGAGTGACTTTGCGGCCTGGTGCGAAACACAGGGCATGCCGATCAGCTATCATCATCACATGGCGGCAGCGATTGAAACCGAAGAAGAACTTGACCTGCTCATGAAGCACTCGTCGGTGCCGCTTCTCTTCGACGCAGGCCACATGGCCTTTGCCGGTGGCGATATGTTGCGGGTGATTGATAATCATCACACCCGGATCACCCACGTCCATACAAAGGATATCCGCCGCACCGTCGTCGACGGGTTGGACCGGAACAAGGAGTCTTTCCTTGATGCCGTTGTGAAAGGTGCCTTTACGGTGCCGGGTGATGGCTCCCTTGATTTCGAAGCGATCGTGAAGTCCTGCGCGCACTATGGCTATGAAGGCTGGTTCGTTGTGGAGGCCGAGCAGGATCCACGGGTATCGCCGCCGCTGGAAATGGCCATCAAGGGTCACAAGGAACTTATGCGCGTCATGACAGCGGCAAGTTATGAGGTGGTGCAATGAATCGCATGGATGGAAAAATCTGCGTCGTCGCAGGCGCAACCCAAGGGCTGGGCGCTGCCATTGCACGGCGGCTGGCTGCAGCGGGCGCCGCCGGCATCTTGATCACCGGGCGCAATGCCGCCAAGGGTGCTGCTGTTGTTGAAGGGTTGTCAAAAACCCGCGGTACAAAGGCGTACTTCTGCAAGGCCGATCTCGCTAACGTTGACGATTGCTTCGCTGTCATTGAGGCATGCGAAAGCCACTTCGGTCGCATCGACGTTCTCGTCATCGCAGGCGCTACGACAGACCGTGGGACGATCATCAACACCACCCCCGAACTATTCGACAGCATCTTTGCGACGAATGTGCGCGGCCCATATTTTCTGATGCAAGGCGCAATCAAGTCGATGATCAAGAACGGCATTGAAGGTGCAATTTGCAGCATTGGCTCCATCTCTGCACTTGCCGGCCAACCTTTCATCAATGCTTACTGTGCGTCAAAGGGAGCACTGACAACGCTCACCGCAAATACAGCGTTCTCGGTCATGGGCAACCGAATCCGCGTCAACCAGTTGAACGTCGGATGGATGGCATCGGACCACGAGCGCGAAATTCAAAAGGTGGCGGGCGGAGACGATTGGGAGAGCGAAGCAGCCAAGAAATTGCCCTTCGGTCGCCTGATTGATCCCGAAGAAGCTGCCCGCGCCGTGAACTTTCTTGTGTCAGCCGACTCCGGAATGATGACTGGTGCCATCGTGAACTTCGACCAATCGGTGTGGGGCGCTGTCCCGGGCGTCATGCCAACACCCGATGCGCCCATGGCCTTAAGCTGAAACGGCAGAGGAAGGCCGCCGCTATCGCTCACTCAGACCAGGAGTTTTTCTCGAGCCGGAGGAAAGCTTCTGACCATGCTCGCATCATATGTCTGGAAAGGTGGTAGTTGCGGAACAGTTTGGAACGCCCGCTCTTTTCCTGCCAACCTGATCGCGATCATGACCGCCACGTCAGACAATCCTTCGGCACCATCGGCCAACGGTGCCGTCCCCTTCTGAATGCAATCAGCAAAATAAGATATCATGCCGCTGAAATTATCTGT
>QIAW01000418.1 GCA_003225655.1 Acidobacteriota bacterium | reverse complement strand
AAGGCTGATGCTTTCAGCGCCGCGCGGTTTTTCCCGATCAACTCCTCGCATTAGACCCAATTTCGTATCCTAAGGACGCAGTGACGGCTACGTCCTTTTTTTGAGCATCGGCAGTGCGAGGAGGCTGGCGTAACTTCGGCAAATCGGGCAGGTTTGCAAACGATATCTGCTGGTGTCGTTCGAGGGCGGCCAAGGAATCACAGAAAGGGCAGCAGCACGCGGGCCAAGCTTTCTGCTTGCGTGGCGGCACCGGTTTGGGAAGCTGCAGCAGCATGATCTGATTCGCCGCTTCGCGAGACAGGTTTTGATTGCCAAGCCCCAAACGCTCAAAGAATTCTCCTGGCGCCAGGCGTTCCGGTCTCGCAGGCCTGGGGCTCACGTTTGTCGATGAGTTTTTACGATCGTCTGCCATCACATTTCCCTTTGGACTGCCCAGCTTCGCCGCAGATGTTTTTATGTTCCAGGCTGACGCAGCTGCTGATTGCTTAACATAAGCTAATTGCTTAACAGAAATAGTGCAGGCACGGGCAGAAGCGTTACAGAGGAGAAGAAATTTCCGCCGCCCGTTACGATGGGTGATTCCAAAAAGCTGGCCGGGCACAAAGGCCCGGCCAGCATGAGGAAGAAAGTGTTTTAGGGTTTGAAGGAAGGTGTTTCGCTCTCAGTGATCTTGTAGTTCGAAGGAACCTGAAAGAGCGCGGGATCCGGCTCGTTACGCTTGACATCGGTGAGTTTGTAAACGGTTTCACCAAAACGAGGATCATTATGTTTGCTGAGCACGATGGTGTGTAAATCCGAAGATTTCCAGGTTTCGGAGGTGATCTCCAGAGGACGCTCGTTGCCAATGGCGCCGGCAGCAATGGTGCGGGTCTCGCGAGAGCCGGTGCAGGAAATGCCTTCGATCACCTGGGTGCCCAGATCCTCGTGCTTCAATTCGCCAGGTTCCGCCAGATGGCTTACTGCCATACCCACAGCTCCCGCTCTTTCAGCATTCAATTTAATTTTTATCTTTTGCTCCGATTCCTGCCTTGCCTTCTGTTCGCCGTCCGACTTTCCGGACTGTTCGATAAATATGGCTTTGCCGTTTTCGCGTTTCACTGCACGGGCCGTCTGTTCCTGTAGATTGAGCATGTAATCTGTCTTCGCGACAGGATCGCTGATCAATACGGTTTTCGGCGCGCCGGGTGGTAAGGGACCGATGCCCATGGCCATCTCACGACGGGTTCTGCCTTCGCCATCGCGGGCCAGAAACGTGCTTGTCTTGTTCACGATCCGATTTCCATCGGCCAATGCCTGCGTGCTCTCTGTAACCGCAGTTGCGGTATAGGGAGCGCCTTTCACCAACTCGCCACTGCCTACAATGCTTGTATAGACGTAGTTGTAGGAGGAGCCGATTCTGGTACCAGCATCAGCCTGTCTCCTCTGAAAGAACATCATTCCCGGCCCGGAAAATACCGGCTCCGGGTTCTGAGCAAAAGCGCCACCAGCCAACAAAATAATCCCTGCAAATAGAACACAAACGTTTTTCATAATGCACTCTCCTTGAAAATAAAACCTGTTATTGCACCAACCGAACGCCGTAGGGAGTTCCATCCCGGCCGACGACAAAGTCTGCCCTCACCAGCCGGTTGGGAACGTCAGCACCGACCGGCGCTCCTACCAGACGAAGATCCTGGATCGGCATCTCTACGCGAATAATCTGCAGCTCATCTTTCGCACCCGCAGGATCATAGGTCGGCAGCGGAAGAAAGTCGGAAGCCTGGCGGGCTTCGAGTCGAGTTCTTCTGCGCTGGGAAGCGATGGAACTGAGACCATGTTGTAGGGTTTTCTTTATGTGGGCAGCAGCGTTTAATTCCGCAGCGGTTGGCGCAAGAGCATTTGCCGTATCCGGCGCAACGACGTCCGTTTTTGTTGACAGTCTTGCATCCATGGCGCCGTACGGCGCCGCCTTTCGCGTTGACATGGTGAGCAGCCACGCGACCGATAAAACACAGCAGATCGCCATAACCGCGATGGCCCTCCTCCGAGCCCTCCTGCGCCGATGATGCCGACGAAATGCGGTTGCCAGTTCTGTGCCCAATTGGGGAGAAGCCGCGCGGGATGACTGTTGCGCGAGATGCCGCAAAGCTTCCACCAGCCGGTCTTCTGATTCGGATTGATTCATTTCATGCATGGTTGACTCTTTAATTTCGTTTTCAACAGGGCGCGTCCGCGATGCAGACGTGAGGCTACGGTGCCAGGCGAACAGCCGAGGACCTCGGCAGCACCGGCATAGCTCATTTCTTCCAGATCGCACAAAACCACGGTTTCCCGATATGCTTCGGGCAAGGCAAGTATGGCTTTGCGCAGACAATCTAACAGCTCAGAGCTGCTCAGTTCCTCGAGTACGCTCACATCGCTTGCCAATATGTGCTCGCCTTCCGCCCCTTCTTCAGGAAGCGGCACTTCCAGCCGCCTCAGCCGTAAGTGCCGTCGGGTCAGGTTGAGTGCTATCCCAAACAGATATCCGGCAACGGAGCCTTTCGCGGGGTCATAGGCCTTCGAATTACAGATCAACGACATGAAAACCTCTTGCGTAGTCTCGTTCGCCGTGGCGGTATCGCCCGCCATGTGCAACGAAAAACGATAAATGGGTCCCTGATAACGCTCATACAGCACCTGAAAAGAGGTGCCGTTGCCTTTGCCAAGCTGGCGAAGCAATTCCAAGTCGCTATTTTCCGCTTCGCTGGTCGGGAGACTCGGCACTTTTACCTGCGCTCCTACTCTCCATTGCGCGAATCTGGCAAATGCTTCCATTATTTTTTGAGAAAGGCCCGATAGGCTTCCAATGAGACGGAACAAGGCCTTGTTGGTGAGGAACAATTGCGCGGATTTACATGCAGGGACTGGATGCCGGCGGCGACAGTTCGGGGTTCCCGTGCCAGAGGTTTAGCCTGGAGCAATTGCGGGTGCTTATCCGCTGGATTTTTTCGCGTCTGTTTTACAATCTTCTCTGGTAGTTCAATCGCACTAGCCGGACTCAAGGATTGCAGGACTAGCTGGTAATATCAGGAAATCAATATGCCGCTGAAGATACTTGTGGTGGAAGATGATCCTTTGATACTGGAGTTCATGTCGGAAATCATCGCCGGTTTCGACGCCGATGTTCGCCCGGTTGGCGATAGCGAAGCAGCGGCTACACTGGTCGAACGGGAAAGGTTCGACGGCATTTTTCTTGATCTGCAAATGCCAAAGCTCAATGGCTTTCAGCTCGCGGCAAAAATCAGGCAATCTCCCTCGAACCGCTCCACGCCTATCGTGGTAGTGACGGGACATGACGACAACAAAATCATGGCACAAGCCTTCGCGGTGGGAGGAACTTTATTCCTGCAAAAGCCCGTGGACAGGCCCAAACTGGTGAAGCTGTTCAAGATTGCGCGCGGCATAATGTTTGAGAACCAACGCCGCTACATTCGAGTGCCGCTGCAAACCGAAATAACGTGCGAATCCGGCTCGAAGCCGGTGAAGGGCACAAGCATCAACATCAGCGAAGGCGGTATGCTTATTGAAATCGGCAACCTAGGGGGCATGGGCAACAACGTGCTGCTGTCATTTCGCCTGCCAGCACAAAATTCTTCCTGCAGTCTGAGTGGTACCATTATCTGGACAGATGAGAAAAAAACACGAAGTGGAGTCCAGTTTGCCGCCATGACCGCTAAGGACAAACAGTCTATCCGTGACTTCATCACCAGCTACTTGTCATGATCATGAATGCCGGTTCATGCGCAAGCGGTTACGCTGCGGCCCCCGTTCACTTCTTTAGCGGGAGAGATCTTTATTTCAAGTTGGAACTGCTGAAATAAGTCTCGGTCCCACCAGCCACGCTTTACTTCATCTTCCATAATGGTCAGTGCTTCGGCAGCGGACAAAGCCCTTTTGTAAGGACGTTCTGTCGTCAAAGCGTCAAAGATATCAACAATCTGAAGAACACGGGCGGTCATGGGAATCATGTCTCCTTTCAGGCAATCGGGATAACCTGAACCGTTGAGTTTTTCGTGATGGTGGCGGATGATGGGCAGCACCAAGCGAAAAGATTTCAGGGGACTGCATATTCTTTCGCCGGTGAGCGGATGCTGGCGCATGACTTCCCATTCATTCTCTGAGAGCCGGCCCGGCTTCAGCAGGATGGCATCAGGAACAGCAACTTTGCCGATGTCATGGACTACGCCCGCCCGGCGCAATGCGATGATCTGCTCCTCATTCAATCCAATGCGCTCACCCAGATGAGCGGAGCAGTCAGCCATGCGTTCGCAATGCCCATGGGTGTAAGGGTCTTTGGCTTCTATGCTTCGGGCCAGACTAAAGAGTACAGCCTCGGCCCGCTCCAGTTCGTCGGTGTAAGCTTTCAGATTGAGCAGAGAGTGGACGCGAGCGATGAGTTCCATGCGCTCCAGTGGTTTACTGAGAAAATCATCGGCCCCCGCTTTGATGCCGCGTACCCGGTCTTCGACGGCAGAAAGGCCAGTGATCAAGACTACGGGGGTCAAACGTTTCTCCGGATCTCCCTTAATCTGGCGACAGACCTCAAAGCCATCAATGTAAGGCATGGCCACATCGGTGAGGACAAGGTCAGGCCGTGAGCGGACAAATTCCTGAAGGGCGTGCCGACCGTCGGATGCGGTTACTACTTCAAAGCCTTCTCTCTGGAGAATTTCTTTCAGAAGTTCGCGATTGGATGCATCGTCATCTGCAACTAAGATCTTGCTGGTCACGGCTGGAACACTCCACGATTTCAGTGAGGTGGGTAATATCGCACAACCTCTGTAAGGGAAGTGAAAAATATTACGACACCTTGCGTTAGGAGTATTGCTTAGGTGCGGCTGGCAGCCTAGTTACTAACGTAATTCCTTTGTACTGTTATGGGAAATTCCCGAACTGATACATTTTGTTGAAGCGGAATGGCAGTCTGTTCAAGTTCCCGGAATAACTGTCTTGGCGCTCAGACTCGCCCGCTGGGCTGCGGCAATGAGAAGGTTGTTCAGATGCAAACTCTTTTCGGCGCTTTTCTCTTCGCTCACCCATATACTCAAAGCTATGGGCTACCAATCATGCCCTGACACGCCTTCATGCCATTAGAGCTTTTTCCCGCAGCCCTGCAAGCCCTAAAGTCATAGCTACGAGCGGTGTACCTGCGCCTCGACCCCATGCGCTGCACGAAAGTGGTATCACAATATTTACAGTCCAAAACAAGTATGCGATAACTGAGTCAAGTTAAGGGAAGGTCACTTCCACCCGCTACGACAGCGGCCGAACCACTGGCTGCGGCGGTCCTTAGCTTCGCGGGCCTCGTCAAGCCCCTGCTGTGCGCAACCGGCCGTCATGTGCGGGGAGAGGCGCGTCCGAATCTCCCTTCTTGCACGAAGTTTTTCATCTCGATTTACGTTCACCACAATTCAGAAATCCCAGGAGACACAGCCTTGGCACGTCACGCTCATCGGGTCCCAATCTATTCGATCAATGGCGGTTCCAGGCCGATGATCTACGTCAGCCGCTCAGAGGCAGATCGTTTGGAAGCCCTTGGACATGCCAGAAGAATCTCGCGATTGAAGGCTCCCGCCCTAGTGATGCGTTTTTGTGCCCTGCAGCGCCAGCCGGGGATGACAAGCAGTTCCATTACATCCTCGGAGATCGAACTCAACGCACTCTGCCAAATACTGAGTGCTGACAGCCAAGAAGAACGTAATCGCGCGCGGCGCATCGTGGAAAAAATTGCCGCATGGCCTTCTGTGGCAGACGACAAGGCGGCGCTAGTCGCCAGCAAGATCTTTACGCCGGAATTGATTGCTCATGATTGATGCCCGATTTCCCTCCTCCCTGCCGCCGTACATTGCTTACGAACTAAAAACCTGCGAGTTCTGTGCCCGCAATTTCACGCGGGAGGTGGGAACCCAGACAAAATATTGCCGGCAGTGCCGCGCCAAGCAAATGGCGGACCGCAAGCCCATTTCCATCACGGAGGCGCAGACCGCAAAGAAGAACCCGGCACGGGAGCCGAAGATGACGCGGGACCGTGCCATCGTGCAAAGAACAAACCCTGAGGCAAAGTTGAGAGCGGCATGGTTGAAGTCGGTAGGCGAGAAGAGGGACCCGGTGGAGGAGCTGAGAAATGCATGGCACTTGCACTGACTGCAATCACATTACTGATCCAGGGGAGTATCCGTACTTTTTCTCAATTTGCGCAGAATGCTGGGAGAGATTCAGAAGCGTTGGTGACATGAGCGTAACGGAGTATCAATCCGAATACGAAGGGTTAACGCGGTAATGCCTAAAAGTTCGGAGAAGAGCCTGCAGGCGCGACCTCGCGGAGCGCACGCGATTACAGACGGCAAGACCAGCCCCGCGGTGCCGGTCCGAAAAGCAACGGCAGAACAAGTTTTGTCTGAAGTTGACGAGATCGAACTCTGGGAGCAGTTGCTCACCGGCACTGACAAGCGCATCGCGTTCAATGCGCTGAAATACCTGACTGACCGCCGCGACGGGAAGGCAGCGCAAGCGGTTTCGTTCGAAAGCAAAAAACCTTTTCAGGTACAGCTCACCATTGAAATGCTCGGCAAATAATAGATATCGCTGCTGGTTTTGCGGAGGGCGCTTCGCCAAACTGCGCCATAGCCTGAGGCACGCCAAAGACTGCGATGAACGTTTGTTGCGCAAGAAAAAGCGCAACGCATCTCACATGACGGGGAAAACGAAACATGCCAAATTACAGTAATAGCTTTCCTCCATTCGCGATTTATCCTGGGGATTCGGTGTCTGTCTTCAATAACGAGAACCCGACACCCCCGCAAGCCAGCCAGCAGGTGGCCATTGGGAATGTCTATGGGGAAGACGATGTGGGAATTAGCGTGCTGCTCAGCTACCCGGGTGGCAATCCGACCTCGGTAACCGTCAATGTGCAGATGGCAGATACGGATGTCGATTCGGCTTATGTAACTGTTGCATCGAGCAGCCTGAATACCGGCGACTCTCTGAATCTCAACGTGCAGCGCCACAAGTTTGTGCGGGTACAGAAGGCAGCACAAACGGGAGGCGGCGCCATGACTGCTGTGATCTCACGGTAGACAGTGCGACCGATTTGCCAACCCCAACTCGCTTTCTCGTTTCCAGATCGCGCACCACTGCATAGGCAGACAGCTTGAGTGACCCGGGACTTTTTATCTATTTTGGATTACAGCCGAAGCAGGGGCAATTGCTGGAGCTTTTTGAAAATTCCAAAGCCACATGGATTGCTTATGGCGGGGCGCGCGGGGAAAGAAGTGGGACCGCAGAAGAAGAAATATATCGAGCATCCCGATTTGAAACCGCCCGACGGCGAACCCTTTGAAAGGTTTGAGAGGCGCTGGGGCGGCGCCCTACGCCAGTTCATGAAGCACAATGAGGCGAATCCCGAAGACCAAATTGCGCTCGCTCCCTTCTTGCACGAAGTTTTTCATCTCGATTTACGTTCACCACAATTCAGAAATCCCAGGAGACACAGCCTTGGCACGTCACGCTCATCGGGTCCCAATCTATTCGATCAATGGCGGTTCCAGGCCGATGATCTACGTCAGCCGCTCAGAGGCAGATCGTTTGGAAAAGATCGATGACGTGCACAAGCGCGTCAACGAAATGCACAACCGCATTGATGATCTGACCAAGATTTCGACCGCACTCGAGGTCAAAGTTACGGAACTCGTAGGCAACGGGCAGCCAGGCAAAATTCGCCAGATGGAAGAAGACATTGCGGCACATAGCAAATTTATGTGGATCCTGCTCGGCGTGTTCGGCGCCGGCAGTCTAAGCGAACTCGTAGCCCACGGCGGTCATTTGCTCAAGATGTTGTTTGAATAGCAATCAGATCATTGGTATCAATCAATTCCATTCGGCATAGTCGAAGAAACTTGCAGAGCGTGAGCCCCCGAAGCTGCTCGATCCTCGCGCTTTCAGAATTTCTGCCGAAGCGCTTAGCATCGGCTGATTTACAACCTTCCACCACCATCAACCCCAACAACTTAGGAGAAAAACATGAGCAACTTTGGAAAATTTCTACCCAGCATTATTCCGATCCTGATACTGATCGCGAGCACTTTCGCGCCGCAGGTTCAGGCGTTCGTGACTGGACATCCATCCGCAGCCCTGGCACTCGGGGGCATTTACAGTGTCCTGAGCCACCTGCTACCCAGTCCTTTGAAGCAATAGTATGGCTGCCCTTCTTGGTCCTCTGATCGGCGGGGGTTTCAATTTCGTTGAACAGCTCATCAAGGCCCACAAGGTGAACGAATGGGCCAAGCTGGTCTTCAGCTTCGTCTTTTCCTACTTAACAACTTTTTCTTTTGTCTGCGGATCGGCACTCGCGGCTAAGACTCCTGTGCTGATTTCTATTGGCTCGGGAATGGTCAGCGGCGCTGTGGTTGTAACTTATCTGTTCCGCCGCTCCCCCCTGACCAAGGACTTATTCGTCGCTTTGCCGGCGGAAGAGGCGGCGAAAGAAATGGATACGAACATGCAGACGCTGCAGCGTGGGAAATAGATGCGATACTGACCCGACTTCCGGAAACCGAGGCCCCAGCTAGTTCATAACGAAGTCTCAGTTCAAGCCGGTTACTGAAAGTCTTGTACTCCACTAGTTACGGGTCAGCGTTCTTGCCCTGAACAATTACCTGGCCTAATCAATTGCATCCAAGTCAGGCATCGTTGCATACACCAGCCGCTGGGAGCTTACGCTGCCAGCGGTTCGGGATTTGCGCCGGAGGATGCACCAAGTAGCGATTCCACCCTTTCCAGCAGCCGCTCCGGAGCGCTCGAGACGACAAAGTCGCGGAACCCAGGATGCGGCTCTCTAACGGTCATTACGAGGAGATGCTGTTTAGGATCGCTTTGGCGAATCTGCTCGCAGAGCTCAAGCGCCATATCCGGATTTTGATCGGCGTTCATTATGATTAATTGAAAAGCGCCCGGACGGCAACGGCTGCGCGCCTGCTCGATTGCAAGGGCAGGGTAAACCCTAAACCCATGCTGCTTTAGAATTGCGCTTCTCGCCTGGCGATCTTGGTCATTATCTATCAGAAGAATCTTACGTTTTTGCGTCTGAGAGGCGGGACTGCTGGTATTGTGTCCTCCTCCAGATACGGTCTCCATCTTTTTGTTGTTACTACCTACGGGATTTAACGTCAAAATACACCAACCCTTACTCCAGGGGCTTGTTCTCTTTGAGCTACTCTGCTTTTCAGGGGTTGCTTAGTGGTCATCAACATTTGCAAATTCCGCAGCCGATTCCTACCTTCAGGGCAATTCGCCCCCTCCACTATTTCTTTCGTTGGCCCAGATCTTTTCTTGCATGCTCGCCACTAATCATCTCTGGTAGACTGACGCCTCCACTTCCAGTTCCCTCCACTTCTCTTTCCCGAACCATTTTCACAACAAACCCCACCGCTCAACTTTCCGTTAATCCCTCAACTCCTAACTCATTACCTGCTAACCCAGGGCCGCCAACTTCACCCCGAAATGCCGAATTGAGCATCTTGTTCCATGAGCCGCCTTTGGCACACAGTTACCTTGTCTCCAGCTAGCTTCTATCCAAGGATCAACACGAGGCTCAGGACTCGGAAAGGAAACAATTCCGAACAGGACTAACGGACGCTTTCCATGGCTTTCGCCCTCCGCTCCGGGTAGAGAGGGAAAGTCTCGCATAATTCCAGGATCTGCTTGCGAATACGAGTGAGCACTGCAGAATTGGTGCGGTGGTTAAGAGCCTCAGCGATCCACAATCCTACTTGCCGCATCTGGTCTTGCTCCATGCCGCGCGTGGTCAGCGCCGGGGTGCCCAAGCGTATGCCGCTGGGCTTAAGCGGCGGATTGGTGTCGAAAGGAATCGCATTTTTATTAACAGTAATGCCGGCCTCACCCAGCGCCTTTTCAGCCTCGCTCCCGAGCATGCCTTTGGAAAAGACATCCACCAACATCAGGTGGGTATCAGTACCGCCGGAGATGATGCGAAATCCTTCTTTCGATAGCGTTTCCGCCAGAACCTTGGCGTTAGCCACGACTTGGCGGGCATAGTCCTTAAAGGCGGGCTGCATGGCTTCCTGGAAACACACGGCTTTGGCGGCAATGATGTGTACGAGCGGTCCGCCCTGGATTCCCGGGAAGACAACCTTATCTATTGCAGCGGCAAACTCCGTTTTGCTGAGGATCATTCCCGCGCGCGGACCGCGTAACGTTTTATGGGTAGTAGAAGTCACGATATGCGCATGTGGAACGGGACTAGGATGTACACCGCCCGCGACCAAACCGGCGAAATGGGCCATATCGACTAAATAGAGAGCCCCGACTTTATCGGCAATCTGTCGCATGCGAGCAAAGTCAATAATGCGGGCATAAGCGCTACCGCCGCCGATGATCAGCTTAGGACGTTCACGCTCTGCAATTTGTTCGAGTTCACCATAATCGATTGTTTCGGTTTCTCGCGTGACTCCATAGGGAACAACCTTGTAGGTCTTGCCTGAGAAATTCAGATGATGTCCGTGGGTAAGATGGCCCCCATGCGCTAAGTTCAGGCCCAGAATGGTGTCACCCGGTTGCAATACAGCGTACATAGCAGCCATGTTTGCCTGTGAACCGGCATGAGGCTGTACATTGGCATGTTCGGCGCCGAAGAGTTGTTTGGCCCGATCACGTGCCAGATTTTCGACAATATCTGCATACTCGCATCCGCCGTAGTAGCGTTTCCCTGGATAGCCTTCCGCGTATTTATTGGTAAATACTGACCCCATGGCCTCGAGTACAGCCTCACTGACAAAGTTTTCTGAGGCGATTAGCTCCAAGCCTTCGTGCTGACGGCGTGCCTCATTCTCCAAGGCCGCAGCAATTTGCGGGTCGGTTCCGGAAAGCGGTTGTGACATCCAGTTGGACTTCATAACTAACAAAATTCTAGCAGCATTGAAGCCAGAGAGCATTAAAGGAATTTTCCCGCTGTGGATCAATTCCGAGACACGGGGCACACAATTAGACAAGCTTGACGGGGACATACACCCGAAGAAGAACTAAAGTATTGGGACAAACATCAAAAATGGAGGAGAAAAACCAACCCAAACTGGCCCCGGGATTGGGAGCAGTAAGCTTACATCATCAACTGTTTTTGCTTTTGTACGATAGGATGCTGCATTTCCTGGAGATCATTCTTTACTTGGTTCAAACCGTACACGCAGTGCTCGAATTCTTTGGAAAGACGCGCGAACAGAGGCGCCACCTTGGCATATTCAAAATGCTCGAATTTCGAAACAATGTAGTAACTTTCCTTGCCCGCCTTCATGAAATCAACAAAGCTCTCCAGCCGTTGACGGCGCAGACGGTAATGGTTGAGGCTCTCAGGAAATAATCCAGTGAAAAAGAGGGTATAGTCGCCGATGTGCTTGCGTACCTGGCGCTCGCGATCGAACGAGGGCGCCTCACCATACACCGGATCTGACTCTAGCAGCATTTCGCCCACATCATGCAATGGCCGGCCAGCGGCGTCACGAACTTTGTAGAGCTGCTCCATGTCGCAGAATTCACACAGCAAATTAGAGACGTAGGCATGGACCTCTGAGTCCCGGATACCCACATCCGACGAAAAATGGTAGCTGACAAGCTCCTGAAACAGTCTTAGTAATGGATTCGACTCCGCGATCATATATATATGTACACTCCTCCCGCGACGTACAGTCCAACCTGCTTTCGTACAGGGGAAACTACATATTTGATGGCAATCTAAGGCTTATTGGTTCTTTGGTGCAATAGGAAAGTCGGCCCCTGGCGCATTTTGTTAGCAGTCAGCTCTGGTGAGTGCAAAGCCAGCGCGGACTAGATGCAAGCTTGCCGAGTGGCCGCACTAAAGAGAATCGTCAGCGCCAATCAGTGGTGCCGGAAATAAAGATACGCGGTTCCGATAGCATCAAGGTAGAGGTGGGCCAAGATGACCGGCAGGATTCTCCGGCTCTTTCCGTAATACAAAGAGAAAACCGTAAATAGTGCAGCTACGGAGAGTGCGTTAGGAACTCCCTGATAGAGGTGATACAAGGCTTGCATTCCTACACTGACAATTCCCGCCACATACACACTCTTCGTTAAAGCGGTAATCTCAGACATCACATAAGCGCGTGCAATCAGCTCTTCGAAAAAGGGATTGATCAAGATGAACAAGATGGCGGCCACAGAGGCATGCGTACCCAGAATCGAGGAAATATTATTCCAAGGCTCCAAACGGCGTTGCGTCCAGAAATAGTGCAAATAATAGATATTGAGATAACAAAGATAGTGCGCTATGTAAGCCAGCACAAATAGAGCGACGGAAACTGGGATATCAAGCCATCGGAACGAAAGACCGATGTTGCGCAACGCACGTCCCTGCCGGAACAAGATGTAGATCAACAAGGCCAGCGAACTCATTTCGTGAATGATCCCACTTGCCAGCCGCACCCGGACATATGACAGATCCTGTTCTGAAATACCGTACCAATAAACATAAAGAGCGTTAAACAGGTAAGGCCCGATTGCTATCGTCAAAAGCAGAAGCAACTCGAGTTTTCGCACAGAGGTCGAAGCGGGCTTGGCGGGCTCCAGGTGAATGTATGTGGCTTGCACGGTCGGATTGGCGAGCTGCGCAGTGGTGTCTGCGGCTGCGGGTTCAAGCATAGGATTAGCCGGTTCCAAATCCATGTTTGTGCTGAAGATCTGAGTCTACCAGCAACTTGTCCTAAGCGTGCGTTCTGAATAGAATGCTGACACCCAAATTTTATGCCTCGTCAGAACATATCAAGTGGAACGCGCTGGGAGCCGATCATAGGGTATTCGCGAGCGGTACGTATCGGAAACGTAGTGCACATCTCCGGCACCACCGGAACCGACGCCGACGGAAAAGTCGCGGGTGATGCCTACACCCAAACTGTACAGACCTTGAAGAATATTGAATCGGCGCTGAAAAAGGCAGGTGCCAGTCTCACAAACATTGCTGACTGGGAGCAGGTGGGCCGCGCTCATGGAGAGTTCTTCAAAGACATTCGGCCAGCGACGGCGATGGTGGAAGTCAGCAAGCTGATCTCGCCGGAGATGGTAGTCGAAATCGAAGCCGAAGCTATTATTGGCGCCGCCGACTAAACTGGGACCTTGATGCTCCGCGAACAAAGGAATAAGCATGGCCATTTGCAAACAACTTCTGCCGCTTTTGCTTGTCATCACGGCTTTCGCGCAGGAAAAATCCGGCGTGTCAGCCAAGAACGGCGAGCAAATCAAAGTCATCCGTGCGGGCACACTCATTGATGGATCTTCAGCCCAGCCACACCGCAATCAAATCATCGTTATTCGTGGCAACCGCATTGAAAAGGTCTTGCCGGAGCAAGCCGCTGAAGCAGTTCCCGGCGGCCCAGGAGTCGAGATCATCGATCTAAGCCGCGCCACGGTGCTGCCCGGACTCATTGACTCCCACACTCACATTTTTCTGCAAGGAGAGGACCCCGCCGAAGGTGGTTATGACGTGCAGCTCTTGAAGTATGGACTCGCCTACCGCGCCGCCCGTGCCACGGTTTCTGCGCGCCGCGCTTTGGAGCAGGGTTTTACCACTATTCGCGATGTGGAAACGGAAGGCGCCGGATACGGCGATGTCGGCATCAAACGTGCCATAGAACAAGGATACATTCCCGGTCCCCGCATCTTTGCTTCAGGCCGGGCCATCTCTACTACCGGTGGGTATCCGCTCGAAGGTTATGCCCCTGAAATTGAGAGCACCCTGCCCAAAGGGGTCCAAATCATTGACGGTCCCGTCCAGGCCCGCAAGGCGGCCCGCGAGCAACTGGATAACGGGGTGGATTGGGTCAAGGTCTACATGACCCATCGCTCCTGGCTCGACAAGCAGGGCAATTTGGTTTCCCAGCCTACTCTTACGATGGAAGAACTCAAAGCCATAGTGGATGAAGTCCATGGCTGGAAGAAAAAAGTTGCATGCCACGTCTATAACGGCGAGGGACTGCAGCGTGCACTCGACGGCGGATGCGATTCCCTTGAGCATGGTTTGGAGCTTACCGATGCTAATATCGCCCAAATGCTCAAGCAAGGCACATGGTATGTGCCAACGCTGAGCGTTTACTATTCCTGGTGGGCCCCGGAAGATACGCCCGCGGGCAAACGTGACCGCAAGCGCGCAGCAATGCATATCATTTCCTTCCAAAAGGCCATGAAAGCGGGAGTAAAAATTGCATTTGGCACAGATGTGGGCGGCTTCAGTTGGAACGATTCTATCGCCCAGGAGTTCGGACGCATGGTTGAGTTCGGCATGCCGCCGATGTCCGCAATCCAGGCCGCAACCTCCCGTGCGGCTGAGCTGCTGGATATGCAAGGCGAACTGGGCGTCGTTGCTCCCGGCGCCTATGCCGATATTGTCGCCGTCTCCGGCGATCCGTTGAAAGACGTGAACGAATTGAAATCAGTCAAATTTGTGATGAAAGACGGAAAGGTCTTCAAGAACGAGCTTCAATAACGACTATGGCCGGTTACTCGGGAACACCACTGATCAAGAAACTAGGCATCAAAGAGAGCTTTAACGCGGCTTTGATTCAAGTCCCACCCGATGTCGTGAAAGAGCTGGGAATTCCACCGAGGCACTCAAAAGGCAGGCCGCCACTTGATTTTGTGCATTTGTTTGTGAAGAGCCAGGCCGAACTTGACGCCAAATTTCCACTTTGGGCGGCAAAGCTTGCTCCTGCTGGAATGCTCTGGATCTCCTGGCCGAAGAAGAGCTCCGGCGTGGAATCCGACTTGGATGAAAATATTGTTCGCAGCATCGGACTCGCCACCGGCTTGGTCGACGTGAAGGTCTGCGCTGTTAATGAGGTCTGGTCCGGGTTGAAATTTGTGGTCCGCCTCAAAAATCGCCCCGCACAAAAACCGAGAAGCACAAAAATCACCGCCACGAAACGAACAACATGAGAACCAACCGCACCATCGCCTTCGCCCGGATACTTACAGGCGTAATGTTCCTCTTTCTGGGTGAGTTTAAAGTTGCCTCGACCGCCTTTGCTCACGGTGGCTTTCAAAAGTATCTCCAGTCCTACATCGGCGTAGAGGCGGTATCGTTTTACGGCAGATTGCTGGCGCGCTTCGTGATGCCGCATGCAGTGTTCTTCGCATACACAGTGGGCGCGCTCGAACTCGCCATTGGTATTTGCCTGGTTCTGGGTTTTTGGGTCCGTCCGGCGTCCGTTCTGGGCATGTTGCACATGCTGAACCTTATTCTCGCCACTTGGCACGGCGCAGGGCAGCGGCCGCCTTGGCACTATGTTGCCAATCAGCTCGATCACATCCCGTTGCTGTTGCTTTTCGCTGTCTTCTTTACAACGTATGCCGGCGAAGTCTGGGGCATCGACGGATTTCGTAGCTCACGTAGACGTTGAGCGTGACGTTGGCCTTCTCCGGCTGTCGCTTGGGGCATCTTGCCCCACATTCTTCCAATTTCCCGCCCGCCCGCAGTTTTGAGGCACATCCCCTTTCCCGCACCTGCAGCACTCCCGTCCGCAACGGTATAATCAAGAATTGGCTCTTATGGCAAAAACCCGACTGATACGTTCCACTACGGTTCTGTGCGTGCGCCGCGATGGCAAGGTTGTGATGGCCTCAGACGGACAGGTGACGCTGGGCGAGGCTGTGATCAAACACACCGCCAAAAAAATCCGCAAGCTTTACCAGGATAAAGTCCTCGCCGGGTTTGCTGGTTCCACCGCCGACGCCTTTTCGCTCTTCAGCCGCTTCGAGGCCAAGCTGGAGCAGTACCATGGCAACATGGGGCGCGCCGCCGTTGAGCTGGGAAAAGACTGGCGCACAGATAAAGTCCTGCGCCACCTCGAGGCGCTGTTGCTGGTCTGCGATACGGGCCAGACTTTTGTAATCAGTGGAGGAGGCGATGTGATTGAGCCCGATTCCGGCATTGCCGCTATCGGCAGCGGAGGCGCTTACGCAACCGCCGCCGCTTACGAACAAGAGTGTAACCATCGAGGAGCTGCAAGGCTGACGCGGCCTTGGGGTAGGTTGACACTGAGAATGAAATGTTCACTGTATTGCATTCGTTTTAAATATTTCCTCTGTATCCCTTCGTGTAGTGATAAATAGTTATTATTAGGAGTTTTGTTGTGGCTCTTTATCTCCCTGGAACTGCTGAAGAACAGGAACTCGCGCTCGATGAGCTTACTCCGCGTGAGATTGTTGCTGAACTTGATAAGCACGTGATTGGCCAGGCGGACGCCAAGCGCGCCGTTGCCATTGCCCTGCGCAACCGCATGCGTCGACAAAAGCTGACCCCCGAACTGGCGGAAGAAATTATTCCCAAAAACATCATCATGATAGGCCCTACCGGTGTGGGCAAGACGGAAATTGCGCGTCGCCTGGCCAAGCTTGCCAACTCGCCTTTCATGAAGGTCGAAGCTTCGAAGTTTACGGAAGTGGGCTATGTGGGCCGGGATGTCGAATCCATGGTTCGCGACTTGGTCGAGATCGCCATTGACATGGTGCGTCAGGAAAAACTGGAAGACGTGGCCGATAAGGCGGAACTCAATGCGGAAGAGCGTTTGCTCGATCTGCTGCTGCCCCCGGCGACAACCCCGCCCGCCGATGGCTCGTCGAATCTGCTTCTGGCCGAGAGTGATTCCCACCAGCGCACACGCGAGAAGCTGCGCCAGCAACTGCGTGAAGGCAAACTCGATGAGCGCACCGTCGAACTCGAAGTGCGCGAGAAGGCTTTCCCGGCATTTGAAATCATCTCCAACCAGGGCGTGGAGGAGATGGATATCAACATCAAAGACATGCTGCCCAACATCTTTGGCCAGCGCACCAAGAAGCGCCGCATGAAGGTCAGCGAGGCCATCGAATATTTGATCCAGGAAGAAGAGCAGCGTCTCGTTGATATGGACCAGGTGACGCGCATCGCTGTCGAGCGTGTGGAGCAGGCGGGCATCATTTTCCTCGATGAAATTGATAAGATCGCCGGCCGCGAGGGCGGCCACGGACCTGACGTTTCCCGCGAGGGCGTGCAGCGCGATATTCTTCCCATTGTGGAGGGCACAACCGTAAACACCCGTTACGGCATGGTGCGCACCGACCATATTCTGTTTATTGCGGCGGGCGCCTTTCACGTCTCCAAGCCCAGCGACCTGATCCCGGAGCTGCAAGGCCGCTTTCCTATCCGCGTGGAACTGCAGTCGCTCACCATGGAAGACTTTATCCGCATTCTTACTGAGCCTAAGTCTTCTCTGGTCAAGCAATACACAGCCCTGCTTGAAACCGAGGGGCTCAAGTTGGAATTCACCCACGATGCCCTGAATGAGATTGCACACTTTGCTTTTCGTGTGAACGAGAACACAGAAAATATTGGCGCTCGCCGTCTGCACACCATCATGGAACGCATGCTTGATGCCATCAGCTT
>QIAW01000052.1:477-5088 GCA_003225655.1 Acidobacteriota bacterium | reverse complement strand
ACGCAAGTTGCTGGAAAAGCAGAAAGAAGGCAAGCGCCGCATGAAGCGCGTCGGCAAAGTTGATATTCCGCAAGAAGCTTTTTTGGCGGTCCTGCGCGTGAATGAAGAATCCTAGGAAGTACGATTGACGATTTAAGATTACGTTTGAAGAAGTTCAACTCCAATTTCATTTACGAAGTGCAAAATTCATAAATCCTATTTTTCCTAAAATCGTAAATCGTACTTCGTAAATCATACTTCTTCCCTGTCATGCTGCCTTTTGGGTTTCGTTTTTGCGGTTTTTCCGGCCGCGCTTCCTGGTCTTGAAATCGGGATCTTCGCTGATGTGGGCGGCCGCCTGCTCCAGGCAGAAGGCGAGAGCGTGATTACAGGTCGGACAAAACGGCAGCTTCGTGCCGCGCAAGACCAGCACCTCGGTCGATTCTTTTTCCCGGGGATGGACCACGGTAAAAATTCCGGTTTCCTGCGCCGTCTCACCGGAGCGATACACGGGTAAGGCAAGAAATTGGTAAGGGCCGCTGTCAAAATCAGTTTGGCTATCGTTGGGGGAGCCGTTCATGAATAACCTCCAGGAGTGAAGCGGCAAAGCGGCGCAGGCGTGCTCCACCACTCTTAATGCAAAAACCATGCCGAACTAAGTATTTGATAAGGCGAAGGTTAGAGCTCCGGCCTCCAGCCCGCGGTTGACTTCCGAGGCCATCTGCGATGAAATTTTTACCAAGCGGCGAAAGGTTGCTTCATGAAGATGAAAATCTACATTTATGTTCTCTGCTCCTTGCTGCTGGGAATTTCCGTGAGCGCGCAAACGCCCTCAGAAAAACGCTGGATTCACCGCCTGATGGCGGCCCCTGTTTCCCAGATCGATTCCACGCTTCCTGCCCAACCCTTTGACGCATGGTTGAAAGGTCTGGTGCGTCCGGAAGAACCGGTATATGAAGTCAATGATTGCGGCGAACGCAACGGCTCGCCCGATGAACGGGGCAAAGAATTTCCCCTATGTGTAAACGTGACCGCAAAAATAAGCTCGTTGCGGAAAGCGGACCTGACATTCGTTGTGGGAACGTATGTAGTGCCGCGCAATAGTAAGCGCAAGGCGCAGGAGAAGCCCGCCGCCAAGATCGAGTTGTTCTATGGTGAAGTTGGGCCGAGCGATCCGCGGAGCAAACAGCCAACCATGAAAGTGGAGCGGCTGAGCGATGTGCTCAAATACGTTAAGAATTAATATTTCAAAGACAAGGTTCTTTAGTCTGAGCTGATCTGCGGCGAATCCGCGAAACCTCCAAAACCGAGAACTGAGAACCGGGAACTGAGAACTGTTTTTTCACGCTTCCGTCGTCGCGCTCTTCATTGTCCTCATGCGGTGCAAAAACGCCCGTACCACATTTGGATCATACTGCGTCCCGCTGAGTGCTTCGAGCTCTGCCAGCGCGTACACAGGGCTTTTGCGAGTGGCGTAGGTGCGTTCGCTGGTTTGCTGTACATAAGCCTCGGCTACGGCAATGATGCGGGCGCCCAGGGGAATTTTTTCTCCGCGCAACTTGTCAGGATATCCGGCACCGTCAAAGCGTTCATGATGGTGGCGAACCAGGGCGGCAACGCGCACGCCGCTGGGGATAAGCTCGGCGATGCGCGCTCCCAGCACCGCGTGCTGCTGCACCTGGCGGAACTCATCACGGGTCAGCTTGCCGGCTTTGTTCAAAATGGATTCCGGCACCAGCACCTTGCCGATATCATGGACGCGCGCGGCACGCACCACATCCATCAGCTCCTCTTCGCCAAGCGCCATTTCGTTCCCAATCATCTCCGCATAATGGGCAACCGAGGCCCCGTGCCCGGCGGTGGCGACATCGCGCGCCTCCGCCGCCCGATTCAGAATGTTGATCGCCTCCAGCATCGCATCTACCCCGCTGCCGTCCGGGATGGAATATGCCAGTTGCTGCATCGTCTCGACCAGTTCTTCCACCGCCTCTGGCCCCAGGTTTTCCCGTTGCAGGAACAGCTCGACATATTGACTGACGGTGTTTTTGGGCGCCTGCGCCTCGGCGCCGGCAAAATCTTCATGGATCGAAACCCGGTTGCCCGCCACACCGAAGCTGCCAGTCACGCGGCGTTCGTTCATCATGGGATCGGTGGCGATCCACAGCCGCAGACGTTCGCTCAGGATGTGGGCTTGGTCGACGGTGGTCTCCGGCATCAGGATCACGAATTCGTCGCCGCCATAGCGCGCGACCACGTTCGACTGCCGCGATTTCTGCTCCAGGATTCTTCCCACCCGCGCCAGAACAAGGTCGCCTTCCAGATGCCCTTTGCTGTCGTTGACATTTTTGAACTTGTCGAGGTCCAGCAGCACCACTGAAAATGGCCGCTTGCTGCGCCGGGCGCGCTTCCACTCCGAGAGCAGCGCTTCATTGAAGAATCGCCGCGTTTTGATCCCGGTCAATCCATCGGTGATGGATTGCTGCTGCATGTTCTTAAACACAAAGGCGTTGTGCAGTGCCGTGGCCAGCAGGTCGGCCAGCGTGCGCAGAATCAGCACCTCTTGCTGCTCGAACGCATTCTCGCGCCGGCTCTCGACGTTGAGCACGCCCAGCAGTGTATCGCCATAGGCAATCGGGATGCACAGCACCGACTTCGATTCGGGGAGAATTCCCAGCAGACGTCCTTCACCCACGTTTTGCAGCAACGCCATCTCGTTACTGCGCGCCACCCTGCCCAGAATGCCCACACCCAGGGGAATGCGGCGGCCCACGTCATTTCCCGTGTTGCCCGCCTCGGCCTTGATTTCAATCTCCTTGCGCCCGTAGTCGAGAATGCCGATGCCGATGTGGTCAAAGTGAAAGTTTTTTTCAATCTCGCCTACAATGTCGGCCATCATCGCCTCAGGCTCCTGGCTTGAGATGGCCATGCGCGAGACGGTGTTCAGAAATTCCAGGTAGCGCGAGCGCCGCTGCTCTTCGGCAAAAAGGCGGGCATTGCTCACCGCCACGGCAACCTGTCCTGCGGCGGTCTTCAATACGTTGAGGTCGCGCTCTTCATACACAAATTCGCGCTCGTAATTCAGGGCGGCCATCACTCCCATGGCCCGCCCCATCATGAAGATGGGGACGCCGCAAAAGCATTTCGAGCGGCGGCCGGTCGGGATCAGCCCCAGGGTCGAGCGCGTTTTTTCCATCTCTGAGCGTACCAGCAACGGCTCGCTGGTTTCGACGATGTATTCCGTGATTCCATTCGTCCACCGCCGCGAGCGCTTGGGCAGCAGCTCGCCATCGACAACCTCCAGTTCAAAGCGAATTTCGTCGTCTTCCTGGAAGGCAATGTAGAAGTTGCGGGTATCAAACAGGCGTCCCAGTTCACGTTGAATGCTGCGCAGCACCTCGTCGGAATCCAGCCGCGAGCTCACCACCTGGCCAATGTCGGTGAGTAACTCATATTCCTGCGTTCGCCGGATGGCCTGCTGCATGAGCACGTAATTTTCCAGCGCCATGCTCAATTGCCTCGCAACTGCGGAGAGCAGGCGCACCTGCGAGCCGCTCAGCCCGGCGCGCTCCGGGTGCGGCAACATCAGCATGCCGAAGTTATTTTCGAGCGTGCGCAGGCTCACAACGGTGATGCCGGGCTGCTTCTTTTCTTTCAACATCTGGCAGAGCCTCACGGCGCGCAGATCGGCGGAATTCTCTTCCAGCAGCAGGTCAAGCCTCTTCTTGATCCATGGACCTTCGCAGGCCGCCGCCCGTTCCGCGAGGAATTCCGCCGCGCCCTCCTGGTTGACGGTGCTCAGGAAATCCCCGGGAAGCCCTCGTTGCACCGTGGGCAGCACGCGCCGCCAATCCTCCGCAATCCAGGTGGCTCCCTGCTTAACATGCAGCACCTGCAACATCCGTTCCAGCACTGCCCCCATGGGCTCTTCGATTTCGGCGGAATCAAGCAGCCGCCGATGGTCGAGATGCAGGCGTGAGAACTCCAGCAGGCTCTCGCGCATGTGGCGCCGCTCGTTCTCATAGAGCGCCATCATCATGGTGAGGGCAAGCAGGAGCTGGGGAATAAAGACCAGAAATTTGCCGTATTCTATGAAAAACAAATACAGTGAGACAGGGGAGTGTCCCAACAGCAATGCAATGCCCAGGTCAACTACGAAGAAGATCGTCACTGGATGGCTGGCAGTAAATTCTGCTAAATGTCCTCGCGGCACTCCCGCCAGCAGCTTCGCTGTCGCTGCCGACCAACCCAGCGCTCCCGCCAGCAGAACTGCATCAAGCCGATGCCAGACAAAATCCTGCTGCACCCAGCGAGTAGAGATATAAATGCTCATGGCCGCAAGGGCGAGCGCCATCTTGGCGCACATGATGATGAAAAATTCCCGCCCGGTCTGATGATTGATAAGCAATTGGCACAGGCTGTGCACCGTGAGCAGGCCCCACCCAATCTGCCAGGCAAAGAAATATCGCTCCCGCACTTCGGCGTAGAGGTAGTGAAACACCAGGAACAGCAGCGCCGCGCTGGTGGCCTGTACCAGCAAGACCGAATTAAGGACGCTCGTCGAATTGAGTACGCTTTGCTCCATCAGATCGGCGGAAGCGCGAATGCCGGAAACGAGAGGCCCACAAAGCCCTC
>QIAW01000052.1:0-284 GCA_003225655.1 Acidobacteriota bacterium | reverse complement strand
TAAGCCACTGGAAAATGAAACTTCCTTACTGTCCGTGATGAGCCTGCACAGTCCCGCAAGGGACGACGCCTGATGGGAGGCTCGAATGGGTTTTCGACCGTGCCGTAGGCCAGCGCAGCGCTATAAACGGGATACAGCAGTCATTAAAAAGGTCTAAGTCTTCGGCAGAACCATTCCCCACATGAATAGGTATCATTTTGTCCGTTGTTTCCAAATCAGTGGTATTTATCATTGCTAGAGGAGAAAGACGTATGCCTGCCTGGAAAGGAATCATCGGCAAAGGA
>QIAW01000415.1 GCA_003225655.1 Acidobacteriota bacterium | reverse complement strand
CGCGTGGTTGATATGAACCAGGTACAGGACCTGGCGCTGAACGGCAGAAACTACATTCAGCTTGTCTCGCTGGTACCGGGCGTGGCGCTGATCGATGAAGACCAGATGGCGGTGACGACCAGCTTGAGCGCCACCAACCAGTCGGTAAACGGCACACGGCCCGACCAGAACCATCTTACCGTGGACGGCGGCTTCGACCTGGACTCAGGCTCCAACGGCAGCCAGATCAATAACGTGGGCGTGGATTTCATCCAAGAGGTCAACATCAAGACCTCGAACTTTTCAGCCGAATACGGACGCAACTCCGGCGGCGCCATCAACGCCGTGACACGCAGTGGAGGAAAGAGCTTTCACGGCGGTGTGTTGGAATTTTTGCGCAACGATAAGTTAGACGCCACCAACTTCTTTGCTCCCACAGGCCTTAACGGCCAGAAGCAAAAGAAGAAACTCCGCTTCAATGATTTTGGCTGGAACCTGGGCGGCCCCATCCTGAAAAACAAGCTGTTTTTCTTCGTGGGAGAGGAGTGGAAGATCATACGCCAGACCACTGCGCCCACCCGCAAAGGGATTCGATGCCACCGGCGTTTGCCTGGACAGGGACCAGGCCGTCGGCGGCAAGGTAGTCAACCAGCTATATTGTCCTGGCAAGAATGGCGTTGCCACCTCTGCCATCAAGGGAAACCTCTTTTCGAACGCCACATGTCCTGGCCCGCTGACCCTCACCCCGGATGGCAGCGCCCTCGCGGCATTGTTCACTGCCATGGAACAGCCGCAGGTGGGAGCCGTCTTTCAAAACATAGCGAAAGGCAACAACACCATCTTTCAGGTGGATAATCCGTTTAACTGGCGGGAGGACATTGCTCGCATTGACTACCACTTGAACCAGAAGCAGAGCATGTATCTGCGCTACCTGCACGACAACTACGACGTTACTTTACCCTTTGGCTTTTCCTGCGGCGGCTCTTTCCCTACCTGCCAGGAAAACCGTCGGCGTCCCGGCACCAGCTACCAGTTGGCCCACACCTGGCTTATCACTCCCACGCTGATCAATGAGGCCAGTGTTAATGCCTCCTGGAATGGACAGCGGGTTCCGCCGGTGGGCGACGCCTGGAAGCGCAGCACCTATGGCTTCACCTTTCCCCAGATATTCGCCAATGGCGGCGGACGCTTTCGCAACAGCATCCCCGATATAACCATCAGCGGAACTTGCGGTGTCTCGCCGAAGAATGTGCTTAATCCGGTATCGGCGGCTTGCCCGGGGTCGATCAAGGGTCAGGAACACTCCCTGCTCTCGCCGACTACGGACATCGCGGCAAATGAGACCCTTACCTGGAGCCATGGCGCCCATACCCTGAAGGGTGGGGTAGTGGTCATCCGCAACCGCAAAGACCAGAACGCCCGCTCCGACTATGCTGGGAATGTCACCTTCACCACGTCGAACAGCACCAACACCACCGGTAACTCCCTGGCTGATGCCCTGCTGGGGAATTTTCAGGATTACAAAGAAGCCTCCGATGATCCCACCGGGCACTTCCGCTTCACGCAATACCACGCCTTCGTGACCGATAACTGGAAGGTGCTGCGGAACCTGAGCCTGGAGCTGGGCGTGCGCTACCAGTACGCCATCCCGACCTATACCCAGGCCAACAACTTCTCGAACTTTGATCCCAGTCTCTACGATCCCACCCAGGCGGTAACGTTGCTCAGCAATGGGAACATTGATACCACCAAGGGCGGCAACCGGCTGAACGGCATCATTCGCGCCGGCTCCGGCGTTCCATCCGATCAGTTGGTCAACGTGCCCATCGGCAACAGTCCGGCGGTTCTTGCGGTTCCGGCCGGAGCCCCCCGGGGGCTCTACCAGCCGCTGAGCAAGTTTGCGCCGCGTTTTGGCTTTGCCTTCGCGCCCTTCAGCGACGGCAAAACTTCCATTCGTGGTGGTTTCGGGATCTTCTATGACACACCTGAGGGCAATATGGATTTCGACGAACTCAGCAACCCGCCCTTTGCCACGACCGTCGACCTGCAGAACGGGAGCCTCAGCAATCCTTCGGGAGGCAAGCCTCCAGCAGCAGCCCCCATCTCGATCAGCGCCGTCGATCCACATTTGAAGTCGGCATACACCATGAGCTACAGCTTCAGCATTCAGCATGAGCTGCCGCGCGGCGTCTTCTTTGAAATGTCATATGTCGGCAATGAGGCAAGACATCTGATCCGCAAGCCCGACATCAATCAACCCAGCCTTGCGGCTTTGATCGCGAATGCCGCGATTACCACCAACCGGCCTTCGGTCAATACCCTTCGGCCCTTCAAAGGCTATAGCAGCATCAACACGTTTGTGAGTGATGCTACCTCGAATTACAACGCCTTTCAGGCCCATGTGACCAAGCGCAAGGGGAACCTGATGCTGACCGGCAGCTATACCTGGTCGAAGGCGCTGACCAGCTCCGGTGGATTTCGTTGATAGGTTCCTGAACTACGGCCCGGCCCCCTTTGACCGGCGCCACATTTTTGTCGCTACCTACAGCTACAACTTCCCCTTCTTCAAAGCCCAGCAGGGTTTTGTGGGGCATGCTCTGGGGGGATGGGAGTTCAGCGGCATCACCCGGGCCCAGCCCGGCCAGCCCTTTATCGTGACGGGCACCGCAACCGGCTCTGCCCTGGGCCGGCGGCGTGCCGATTACGTTGGTGGCGACATTAACATCAGCAACCCGACCCCTGATCACTGGTTCAATACCACTGCTTTTGCTCAGGCGCCCGATACCCGCCTGGGCAACAGCTTCCCCGGCGTGGTCCGCGGCCCCGGGCTTTATACTTGGGACATCTCGCTGCGCAAACAGTTCAACATCCAGGAAAACTGGAAGTTGCGCTTCCAGACTGATTTCTTCAACGCCTTCAACCGTACGAATTTCCGTTTTGATTCGCTGACGTCCGAGGTGGTGAACAACACCAATATCAACGACAGCAGTTATGGAACGGTCACTTCCTCGGGACCGGCGCGGAACATTCAGTTTGGATTGAAGCTGACCTTCTGAGAGCGGAACTGCGGAGGAAATAGAGTGTTTGTAAAACGAAGCGGACGGCTGCAACATGCAGCCATCCCTTCGTGTTTTCGGGGGTTAGTTAGCAGCCGAAGTCGAGGTTTGAGCTGCGGCGGATTGATTCTTGAACTGCTCCAGCAAGCTCTTGCGGTTCTGGCGTAAGTCCGCTCCGCTGCGGGAAGGATAGGGAACAGAATCGCCCTTCAGCCCCTGCCACAGAACGCGGTTGAAACGCGCT
>QIAW01000051.1 GCA_003225655.1 Acidobacteriota bacterium | reverse complement strand
CAACAGTGGCGTTCCCGGCTTCCTTTCGAAACTCCAGCGTATCCATGCTTTCTATGTCCGCCAAGCCACCAGCCATTAGCACAAGAGTTTTTAAGCGCTTATCTACTCCTGCAAGTACCCCACCTGCGTTCGCATCATAACTGTGCCCTACAAATCCAATTCGGGTTTTATCTACGTCAGCGCGGCGTGTGAGGATTTCTATGCCCCTCCTGAGATCCAGGATTTGTTGAAAAAACATTGAGATCGATTTCGCGCTAAGCGGGTTCGAATCTTCTTTCTGACCGGGGCGTGCGAAGGGAGCGTCCGGCACCAGGCAAACAGCTCCAGCGCGCGCAAGCGCCACTGCCTCGTCGAGAAACTCGGTTCTATTTCGCGTCTGAGAACCCTCCATAGCCCAGTGCGCAAACAAAACGGCCGCAAAGGGCCCCTTCCCATCAGGTATCACAACGTACGCGGGGACGCGACCACTCAAGGCGCTGGCATAGGTTACATCGTAAATGCGAATGCGGTCCCTTGCCGTAGTACTTCGAACACGAAAATCAATGGGCCTCTTACCTGAATGGACAAACCGCTGAACGCCGCGAGAATACGTGTGACCCGCCACACCAGATCCGGCCAGAATAGGCGTGGGCGCGCACAAGAGCAGAGTGGCCAATACCATTTTCATGATTTTGATCTAGTACATTTCTCCACAGTTTTGACCACGGGTGATAATGGTAGCGCTTTATGACACACGCCGCCATCGGCTGATACATGCGACCGATCCAGTCCCACGGAAGGACTGCGACCGTTCACAACAGCGAAGATCAGCTACTTCTTCTTGCTGGGATTATCCGCGGGATTTATGTAGTTGAACTTTACTGGCGCCGTACCATGAATCTGGACTGTCGTTTCCCCGCTCATCATGGCGTAGTGGTGCATGCTGGGATCCAAAAAGGCGAAGCTGCCGGCGGGGAAGCTCATCATTTTGCTCTCATCGAACTTGTCGCCCATGCCAACTTTGATCGTTCCTGCAATCACAGTGACGTTCTCGCGCCGGGGATGCCAATGAGGAGCAATCTTGTATCCATCAGGAGCCTTCAAGCGGATGGTGTATTCGCCCACGCCCATGGGATTGCCTTCTAGCACGGCCAACTGCGCGCCTGGAGGAAGAAAAGCCGGGGCCGGACCATATTGAATTTCATCGGGAGTAAAAGCATTCTTCACCGAGTTTTTGGAATTTGCTTTCGCAGAGTGCGCTTTGCCGGCAGGCTTTTTCGTCTGCTGTGCAATGATCAGTGGTTGACCGGCAAGGCAGAGCAAACCGAGGACCGCAAACATGCAATAAAGCTTACGCTTCATACATCCTCCTTGTATAAGCAGCGAACCATGATACAAGAGAACACCCCTCCAGGATGCCTGTAATCCTCCCGATTCACGTACAATTGGAGATTCAAAAACAACAGAAAAGGCCGCGCCGCTTAGTTTGAAAAATCTCCTGAAAAAATATACTGCCTTCCTGCTCAAGGTGCTCGCCCCGCTTGGGCCTTGGGGAGTCTTCGCCATCGGCGTGGTAGATTCGGCCGCGCTCGGCATGCCCATCGACCTGATCATTGCCGGCTACGTTTACGGTACCTTGCGCTCGCTCGAGGCCAGGGCTGTGCCGCCTGCCTCGCTGCATTGGTTTGCGTCGCTGTATTTACTGTTTCCCGCAATGGCCGCGGTAGGCTCGGCGCTGGGGAGCCTGGTGGTTTACGCCATCGGGCGCAAGGGCGGAGAAGTCGCGCTGCGCAAGCGGATTTCTCCGGCGAAATTTGATGCCATCAGCGAGCGTTTCGAGAGCCAGGAATTTTTGGCCCTCATGATTCCCTCCATGCTGCCGCCGCCAACTCCCTTCAAGCTTTTTATTTTCGCGGCGGGCGCGCTCAAGATGAAAGTCCGCGACTTCCTGCTGGCCATCTTCCTGGGACGCATGATTCGCTGGCTCATTCTCGCCAAGCTCGTGGTTTCTTTTGGGCCCGCGATTGTCGAGCGGCTTCCCGCGCTCTTGCATGAGCACCCGCAGCTTAAGTTTGTCGCTATCGCGGTCGGGATTGCAGTTGCTGCTCTGATTTACTTCCTGGTGCGCAAGCCGGTCGCAGAGCTGGCGCACGAAGCGGAAAAATAGAAAGTCAACCACAAAGGACACAAGGGATTACCCACAAAGCAAAGATAATCACTTTCCTTTTACTTCGTGTCCTTTGTGGTTGAACTACTGCAGGCGAAAGCGCTCGCGCAGCAGCCGCTGCAGGCGCGGTTTGTAGATCAAGTCGTAGGCGAGTTCTTTGTCGGGGAACATGGCCAGGGCGGCGCGCTTGGCGTTGGCCACCATCTCGGAAGCCTCTTCCAGTGTCATCTCTTCCTGCGAGATCACCGCCATCACCATGTTCATCATGATCTGCAGACGGCGGATGCGCCGGTTTTCGTCCTCAATTTCTTCTTTGCTTAGAG
>QIAW01000412.1:6588-7178 GCA_003225655.1 Acidobacteriota bacterium | reverse complement strand
ATACCGCCAACATGCGCCATTTATGAACTATTTATAAATTCAATAGTAACCGTGCCAAACCTTGAATTCCTCCTGAATGTCTGCGAAGCTTTCGAGATGTTGAGGAGCCTCTAAGAAAACAGCATCCCCCCACCGAGAGTCTCTTCCAGATCAAGGCGCCAGGTTTCACTGGCCTAGCATTCTTGCGTAGTCGATTGGACATACTGGAACAAGTAAGCGCCTTGCCCTTCGTCCGGACATAACTATGCGACGCACAAAGAAACCAAAGACCAGTAAAAGGTCTGGAACCGGAAATCAACCATCCGTATCCGAATCTGCCGCTCCTAGCAGTTTAGCTGCTGTTAAGAGGACCGCCAGGGATGAGGAAGAACCGCATCTGAAGATGCAGTCTGGGGACAGCTTTCAGGCCAGTGGACCAATTAAGGGGTCGGGGGAATATGGGTGTTATGTGTACGGCATCATGGCCGGCGACAGCTTACCTTCCTTGGGTAAAACCGCAATCGGCGGTGAAGTCTCCGATGTATTTGCGGTCCATCATAGCGAACTGAGGGCGATCGCCAGCAAAGTAACAACCACCATTTTGGATGCGA
>QIAW01000412.1:3123-6473 GCA_003225655.1 Acidobacteriota bacterium | reverse complement strand
TCGAGAGAACGCTTTGGCCCACGAGCATGTCCTGGAAAGGATCATGGCTACCCGTACCATTATTCCCATGAGCTTCGGGACGATATTTAGGAGCGAAGATGATATTCGCCAGATGCTAAAGAGTATCTATCCTTCTCTCATGGAAGTACTCGACAAAATGGAAGGCAAGATTGAGTTTGGACTCAAAGTAAGCTGGGACCGCGAGAAAGTAATAGAAACCTTGAAACGCGAGAAGGAAGAAATTCGCCGGTTCACCGCCGAACTTGCCAAGAAGAGGTTGCAATCGACATACCTTGCCAGAATGCAGTTGGGACGAATGATCGAACAGGCGCTGACTGAACGTACAGCCGAGTTGGTGAAGGACATCTATGAGACTCTCCGGCCAGTGTGTGTGGCTTCCAGGGATAACAAGCCTATTGGCGACAAGATGATCATGAACGCCGCATTCCTGCTGGAACGCGAGAAAGAAGTCGAGTTTGACAAAACCGTCAACCAGATTGCAAAGAGGTTTGAAAATCTTCTGTCCTTCCGGTATTCCGGGCCGTGGCCACCTTACAATTTCGTAAACATAAGACTTAAGTTGGAAGCGGCAGCTCGCTAGGGAGCTGGATCGGCCAACACAAACGAATTCCGATTGTATTCGCGTTCTTTGTTCCAAGGTGGAACTTCGTGCCAATCTGGGTCTGAGTCGCCGACTTCAACGGATTAGGCTGAAAGCCAAAGGTAAGCCTGATAATAATAAGGTTGATACAGAGATAAACTGACAGAAAGATTTTCAATTGCTTGCGCTGATCGCGGTCTGACCCTGACCCTGCGGAATTAAACAAAAACCATATCAGAGTGATACCACCGTTATTGCTTGCCTGCATAAATTATGTCCTGTTGTGTCGCTAGCGACGCACGGTGAGAGACGTCGCGGCCCTTACGCGGACATGCGGCCCAATTCTAGAAATATCAACAGAGCCAACTGATATCAAACCATCAATTCCAGACAACTCTAGGCCATTATTGTCCTGGAAGGCACAGCTTCAGAGCCTGCGGAAAAGTCCTCGTATGTGAAACCTTGTATCAGGGCACGGCTTAAGTTGGCAGTAAGGCGCTCGCAAATAACGCCCCGCGCTGCCGCAGGGCGCGCAGCAAGGCGGAGCGGTTGCTCTTTGAAAACTTGTACCTTTGGGCCGGATGCACGAAATACGTTCACGGAATACTCACAACCGCCCAGCTAGGGTATGCCCCGACATTGCTTTTCGCCGCTGTTTATGCGGGTCAAACGATGGTTTCATAGACTATACCCCTAGCAGCAAGGGGGTGGGGTAGGCAACGTCTTGTACAGATATTGGACTAATTCCCAAATATGTAACTACGGTCATTTTGGGAAACCCCGATAAAAGCGATAATGCTCTGATTCTTAGAGACTTATGATTTCCACCCATTTGGCCAATCGCGTGCCTTTACAAATCTGAAGTCCCCCGGTTAGGTGGGTTGTGCCATGAGTGAACGGATTCGTCTTGAGGGGGTTCTGCTCTCTTGTGACGCCGAGGTTGTCTCGGTGATGGACCAGGTATTCGACAATTTTGAAATTGAGGCTGAAGTATGCCAGGAGCCGCTAGCGGCGCTGAAGGCCATCTCGCAGCGCAAGCTTGATACCGTGATTGTTGACTGGGACCGCCGCGACGAGCCCGACCGCGTGCTCAGCGCTCTGCGTACCTCGGAGAAAAACGCGAAGTCGACCGCCGTGGCGATCATCAGCGGAGCGCCTGAGATGCAGGCCGCCTCCCGCGCCGGCGTCAACGTCATGATCTACAAACCCATGAATATTGACCAGGCTACGCGCTGTCTGCGCGCCGCTTACGGAAACATTCTTTTGCAGCGCCGCCGCTCTGCGCGCTTCCCGGTAGATATTCCCGTTACCGGCACTCTCGTTGGAGTAGGAGTGGTGGAAGGCAACATTATCGATATCAGCGCCGGTGGCCTGGCATTCGCTTGCCGGCAGCCGGTGCAGAACGATCAGCAGCTCTCTATGGCATTCAAGCTGCCGGAGACCGCTATCTTGATCCACGTGACCGGAAGGGTGGTCCACATGGTTGAAAAAGATGGCTGGAGACGCGTAGGCATGGAATTTACCAGTGTTCCGCAGCGAGAGTTCATGTCGTTGGAGCAGTGGCTGCTTACCGAGTCACAGAAACTGAAAGAACGGTTTATATCCCCCGATAGCGAAAGACTGAATTGAACAAAAAAAGAAAAAGGGAGATAGATAACGTATGCGTGTAAAGGTGCTGCTGATTGATGATTCCAGGTTCTTGCGGACCGCACTGGAAAAGACCCTCTCCGGAGATGGCTTCGAAGTGCGGGTCGCCAAGGACAGCGAAGAAGGATTGCGATTGGCCGAGCAAGGGGAATTTGATCTTATTGTGCTTGACCTCTTCCAGCCCAAAATGATCGGGCAGGAGATTATCAAGCGCCTCAAAGAAAACTCTACAACCTCCGGCATACCCCTGCTGGTCTTGAGTGGGACCTCGTACTGCCTGCCCAAAGCCACGCTGGATCTGATGTCGGTTGTGGCCAGCATGGAAGAGTTGTTCGACTCCGGCGTGCCTCTACCTCAATTCGGTGAAGCCAAAGGACTTGAGGCCGAAAAATAGAGGCGAAAAAACACGGCAAGGGAGCCGTTCGGTGACCTTCGCTCGGTTCCAACAGTACTAAAGTCCATTGTCCTACAGGTCAATGGACTAAAGGCCAGCCTCCTAACGCCAAGTGCAGAATTTGTACTTTCGTACTGTGGTGGGAGTCTTTCGGGAGTATAGTAGCGGGTGTCCCCCCTGCTAGACGTTTGAAGATAGATGGGCCCCGCTAGAAGATCGATGATGTAGGAACAGTTCTCCCCCGTACGGGTTAATACATCAGTAGAAAATCCCAGGAAGACAGCTCTCTATTTGGGAGGGGCTATGAAACGCTTTGCGTATTTAGCCGCCGTTTTTGCAGGAATGTGGTTGATGGCCGCGCCCTTATTGGCGCAGGCGCAGGAATCAGAATCTCGTCCTGATACCGGCATCATTTACGGTGGGCAGTATGTAAACAGCTATTTTGGCTTTTCCTACCGCTTTCCCGCGGCTTGGTCCGCTAATGCTGGCCGCCTCACCATGGCAAGCCGCATCTATCCCCTGTTTTCAGCGACTCCCGCCGGGGGCGGAGATGGCCGCTTTGTCGCCATTCAGGCCGAGCAATTACGGCAGAACGACAACGTAAGGACCGGCAGGGATTTCCTGGCCATGTCCGTTGGCATGCTCACCGGTCCCTCCACCGGATTTGAGGCGCTTCCTGGAGACAAACGCTACACCATCAGTGGTAAG
>QIAW01000412.1:0-2945 GCA_003225655.1 Acidobacteriota bacterium | reverse complement strand
CCGCGCCGCCGCCCGCGGTTTCGTCGCCAATTCGTGTTGCGCCCCAGCTCACTCCTCAAGTTGCGCCCCAAGCCGTCACCGTGAGCCATCCAGCTAATGTTGCTCCGGCCGTGTCTGCTCCCGCGCGGCCAACGGTACAACCCGAAGCAGCGTCCGCGCCGGTCGCAGGGGCTCCTCCTTCAACTTTGATCAGGATGGCGTCCGCGCCGCACACCATTCCTGGGGAAACCTTGTCGCCAACCCAGCTTGAACCTGTGGCTCAGCCCCTGATGAAGGTGCCGCCCAGGTCGGATCCTACGACCAAAACTGCGGTAATGCAGGCCGTCATGCCCGCTCCATCGGCAGTGCTGAGCCCTGCGGCGTTGAATACCAGTACGGTGGCCAGTGCCACCCAGCCGCCTGCTTCAGCACGGCTCTCTGCCCCCGCGCAATCTGTTCCCACGCAGGCCGCTCCCGCCCAGGTTGTGCCCGCGCAAGCTGTACCCGCGCCGCCGGCTCCAGTGCAGTCCGCGGCTCCCGTACGCAAGCCCGCCTACACCACGCAGACGGAAATTACACGAGTGCAGATTTCAGGGGAAGAACTGGAGGGTTACGTTATCCACAAAGCTCCAGCTATGTATCCTGCGCTTGCCAGGCAGGCAAGAATAGAAGGGCTGGTTGTGCTTTCGATTGTCGTGGATGAGAAAGGCAACGTGCAGGACGTCAGGGCGATCAGCGGACCTGCGCTGTTGGCCAGAAGCGCGGAAGACGCTCTGCGTCACTGGCGCTTTAGGCCCATCATCGTTGATGGCAAGCCCACCCAGGTTGAAAGCAAAGTCAGCATGAACTTCCAGTTTCCGCATTAACGTGACTTAGGAATTAAGTCTGCGTGAGCGCAGAAAAGTCGCGAAACGAGTAACCAAGATTCAAAGTCTGTTCTCATCTTTGCAGGCTGACGCACTATAGATCGCGACCCCCAGCGTGCCCACCGTGCCTGCCAGAAACCCGATCCACAGGATCGTGAAAACCGGCATATTCAAAAACTGAGGTTTGTTGATAAGCAGGCGTTCCGCCATGGCTCGCCATCCGATGTGGAACCAATCGGCGAACCTTAGTGGCGCGACTTTCAGATCCGGCTGCGAATGCCGGATGTAGCCGCTGTAGTAGGGCATCAGCAGAAGATGGGTCGCGAACAAATCGATTCCCGCAAACAAGGCCGTCAACAATGGCAGCAGTCTGCGGCTCCAGCGCTCGGTGAACAGCGCGGCCAAACCGTAATACACCAGCAGCGCCTCGGGAACGACCAGCGCATACATGTACCAGCCTGTGGTGGCCGAAGCGCCCAGGTGCACAAAGTTAATCAGCACAGCATACAGCAGGCCGATCCAGAAGAATCCATACAGCAGCAAGAGTGCGAGAAACTGGAATGTTTCAAAAGGCGGCTTTGCCGGCCGCTTCCACTTTTCGGCGAGCAGCTTCACCACTCCCACTGTGGCCACCAGGATAATGATTCCCACGGTCAGGTAAAGAAATCGGGGAAGCTTTAAGAAACTCCAGGCCCCAAACCATATATGCGACAGCAGGATCGACACCACTCCGCTCCACCAGTTCACATGCAGGGCTTGCTGCAGCAGGGCCCGGTGTGAGAGCGCTTGTACATCTGCATCTCCTAGTACCCGCGACCATGAGCCGGTCGTCACATGGTTGTTCCAGTACCACCAGCCGGCCAGCAGGAAAACGGTCAGCAGCGCCGCTGCCGACTGCAAAGAAATAGTTCGACGATGTTCAGGTCGCCGCCATGCCAGGCCAAGCAAAAGCAGTCCGAGAGCTGGGAAGACGGTTAGGAAATATGCTTTCGTCAAGAGCATGAGTGCGCATACCAGCCCCAGCGCCAATCCCCAAATTTTGTTGAATTCCTCTGGATGGCCCACCACCCGCAATACCCCATAGAGAAACGCCGTAAATAGCGCAATGGCCAGTGGTTCGTTCGAGACCCGGGCAACGTTGATCATCAGCTCCGGCATGGCGGCGATCATCGCCGTAATGCCGATGGCCGCGCAGCGGCTGCCCAGCACCTTGGCCGCGCACAGGTAGGCCAGCGGCACCAGCAAAGATGCCAGGCAAACGCAAAGTGCCCGTATCAGAAACACCCGTTCCGCCAGATGCAGTCCAGAAACCGCGCGCAGCGGGAGGGCCAGCAGAAAATAGAAGAGCGGCGCTTGCTGCGATTCGTAATTGCTCATGCTCTCCTTGCCCGGCTCCCATACGGCAGTTACAGGTATCTGCTCGAACTGCAACATCAGCCGCGCGCGCTCTTCGGGGGCAAGTTTCCAGAAATCGTCATGCGAAAGCATGGGCGGAGGCAGCTTGCCTGACTGTGATTGAATCATCTCCCAGGGTTGGGGAAGAACATGCAGTGAGCTCTCGACATCCTGTGAGATGGTCGTGCCTGCCGTCAGCATGTGTCCGGTACCAGCTACATACTGCAAAGCGGCAAAATGGTAAGACTCGTCATATCCTTCCCAAATTGGGAGCATCGCGGAAAAGAACAGCCCGCGAAAGATAAAGAAAAGCCATAAGGCACAAATGGCGTATCGATGAAGACCGCGTTGGGCGGTTTGAGTGGATTGCATCACCAGGTTGGCTCGAGCCGCAGTGTTCTTCTGCTGGCTGAAAAACTCATAAATAGAAGCATGAGATCCACAAATATTAAACCATGAACCAGCATGATACGAGCGCAGCGCGAACATTCGACAGCCTTGTCTTTGTTAATGACATGTAAATAAATCCTCATGAGTTCAAAATGGGATATTTATCCAAAATGGTCAATTCATTTCAGGGCGGCTGTTGCCCGCATTATTACTATGCCGGATAACATCCTTCTGCTACACTCATGTCGCACAGGTCAAATTTCAAGCATTGAATTCTCGGAGAGGAGCGGTGTATTTAATGAGATTCCTTAAGAG
>QIAW01000411.1 GCA_003225655.1 Acidobacteriota bacterium | reverse complement strand
CTACGCCGAAGCGGATGAATTCTCGCGCGTGCGGAACGCGCTCGACGCCTCCGAACGCGTGGAAGGCCTGGAGGTGACATGGAAGCGTAAGGACGGCAAGCCCATCATGGTAAGGCTGAGCGGACGGCGCATTCCTGACCCGCAAGGTTCTGCGGACATCGCCGAAATCATTGCTCAAGACGTAACCGAACACCGGCACTTGGAAAATCGGCTGCAGCAGGCGCAAAAGATGGACGCTATTGGCCGACTGGCCGGAGGCGTCGCCCACGACTTCAACAACCTGCTGACAGTGATCCTGGGCTATACCCGCCTGCTGCTCGACCGGCCTGCAAATCCCGATACAGAGGCGCTACGCCAAGTGGAGAAAGCCGCCGATCGCGCCGCCGCTCTCACCAGTCAGTTGCTATCCTTCAGCCGGCACAAGATTATTCAGCCCTGGGTATTGAGCCTGAACGGCGTGGTCGCCAACATGAAGACCATGCTGGAGCGGGTGATTGGCGAGGATATCGAACTGAGCACCGACCTGGCGAGCAACCTGGGGTCTATCAGGGGAGACCGCAGCCAGATTGAACAGGTCATCATGAACCTGGCAGTCAACGCACGCGACGCCATGCCGCAAGGCGGCAGGCTTCACTTCGCCACTCGTAACACCATAGTTAAGGAAGATGGAAAAAATGGAAATGCCAAATTGCCAGGCAACTATGTCTTGATGGAGGTCAGCGACACAGGAAGCGGTATGAGCGACGAGATCATGGCCCGCATTTTCGAGCCGTTTTTTACCACTAAGGAGGTCGGGCGTGGCACAGGTTTGGGTCTTTCCACCATCTATGGCATCGTGCAGCAAGCCGGTGGCTACGTGGACGTAAAAAGCAGGCTTGGAAAAGGCACAACATTCCAGATCTATCTGCCGCAAACCTCAGAACCGGAGGCCGTGCCCATGAGTGACCCCAAACCACTGCAAAATCTCCGCGGAACCGAGACCATCCTGCTGGTGGAAGATCACGCCGCCTTGCGGCAGATGACGAGCATCATGCTGCAGAATATGGGCTACACGGTGCTGCAAGCTTGCCAACCCAGCGATGCCGAGCGCATTTGCAGTGAATACCGCAGCCGCATTGATCTAGTCCTGACCGACGTGGTCATGCCTGAGGCGAGCGGCCCGGAATTAGTCAAACATCTGCAACAACTGCGGCCTGGACTGCGCCTCATCTACACCTCAGGCTATGCAGACAGCCCTGCTCTACGCGAGGAGGTGCTAAAACACAATTTGCCATTCTTGCAGAAGCCCTATGGGCAGTCGGAGCTGCTGGGCAAAGTTCGTGAAGTACTGGGCATGCCGGTCACGATCATCCCATGAGTAGCTCTTAAGCTTCGCTCGGCGGTCTTCCCATCGCGTGATAGAAAGGCATCAGTATTGATCATGTAGAGGAGCTCTCTCCCTCAAGCCTTTGTACCCTGCTACAATTTTCTTCATGAAACCCCAGGCGCCATTTACGAGCGTGGAGGAAGCGATAGCAGAGGTCCGCGCCGGACGCATGGTCGTGGTGGTAGACGACGAAGACCGCGAAAATGAGGGCGATCTCACCCTGGCGGCAGAAAAGGTCACTTCTGAAGCCATCAACTTCATGGCTAAGCACGGCCGGGGGCTCATCTGCCTGGCGCTTACCGAGGAGCGCCTGGATTATCTACGCATCGGCCCCATGACCGCTGTGAATGACTCGCCTTACGGCACGGCGTTCTGCGAGAGCATCGAGGCGAGGCACGGCGTCACGACGGGAATCTCTGCGCATGACCGCGCCCGCACCATCCAGGTGGCGGTTGATCCGCAATCCCGGCCCAGCGATCTGGTGCGCCCCGGACACATATTTCCCTTGCGAGCCCGCAAAGTGGGCGTTCTGGTGCGCGCCGGACAAACTGAGGCGTCCGTCGACCTGGCACGCCTGGCGGGGTTAGTACCTGCCGGCGTAATCTGCGAGATCATGAACGAAGACGGCAGCATGGCCCGCGTGCCCCACCTGATTGAGTTTTGCCAGAAACACGATTTAAAGATGGTGACCGTAGCGGAATTGATTCGATACCGGATTGGAAATGAACGCTATGTGCATCGCGTGGGTGAGGCCGTGCTGCCAACCCAATACGGCGAGTTCCGCATGATCGCCTACGAGAGCGAACTAGACCATGAGTTCCATGTGGCCCTGCTGCGCGGCAATCCGGCGGAGTTTGGCTCGCGGCCGGTATTGGTGCGCATGCACTCGCACTGCCTGGTGGGCGACGTCTTTGGCGCAACCTGGTGCACCTGCCAGGCCACCATTGCGCACTCGCTGCGCATGATTGCCGAGCACGACCACGGCGCGCTCATTTATCTGCATCAGACTTCCAAGGGGTTTTCCATCGAAAAGGTGGGCGAGAAGCCTACACTGACATTTCATCGTGAGTCACGCGAGCCTTTGCCTGCCGATCACCAGCGCAAGACCCGGCGAGAAATCGGAATTGGCGCGCAAATTCTCTCAGACCTGGGAATCAAAGAAATTCGCCTGCTGACCAATCATCCTCGCCGGGTGGCAGCCCTTGAGGGTTATGGAATCAGGATCGTAGAACAGATACCGATCCCGATCCGTCAGGACGCGGCGGCAAGGCGCTCGTAGAGACAGCCTGGCGATAATGTTTTAACTCGCCTTGCGGGCCACAATATCGTTTTCGTGAATGTAATACTGCGCCGAGCAGACGCCGGAGCCACAGATGACGGCAACCAAGCCGGCAATCTGCTTGCGGGTCACCAGGCCCAGCATGCCGCACTCGGGGCAGGCCAGCACCGCCCAGTAAGGATCGTCGCCTTCCCCCATATCGGCGTTTTCCAGCACGAAGAGAGTGCCCGGCTGCATCTGTTCAGGTATCCACTCATTGAGAAAATTCAGTTCGTGCACCATCGACCACCTCCAGGACCGCAGGAAACGACACACTTACGCTGAACCACCCACCGTTCACGCCGGCTTTGATCGCCGTGAACGAACCGAAATTGCAGAGCGAACCGGCTTGTTACCAGCAAAATCCTTGTTTCGTATATCGGCACGGACCTGCCGCAATGTGTCAGAAAGGCAAATTGTCAGAAGCGGCTGTTGCGCATTCTTGAGGATGTCAATCACCTGCCGCGCAGAGGTTTCCAGATAAATGCGGTCGCCATCGGTGAGCAGGTGTACCTCGCTGCCACTGTTGAGGGTCTCTACAAGACGCTTGCCTAACTCACGCTGCAAAAAGCGCAGTACCTTGCGCACACGCTGCATAGAGAATCCCTTGCGGCGCAGTTCACAAATTACGGAGATTTCCGTGAGATCGGCGAGCGAATAAAGGCGGCAGCGTCCCTGGCGCGCGGGGGAAACGATTCCCTGCTCATCCCACCATTGCAACTGCCGGAGGGAGATGCCGGTCAAGGCAACCACGTGCTGGGAGGCAAATGCCTTCATTGTCTTCAGACCATTTTCAACACTTCATGTTTAAAACACGAAGCATAGAAAATGTTTAAAACATTCTAGAGCTAGAATGTTGAGAGTCAAGAGATAATTTGCGCAGGTATATCGGTGGTCATCAGGCAATTTATGATTTAAGCAGCACGATTTACGAATTTCCGCCGCCGACGAAGTGGACGATTTCGAGGCGGTCGCCATCTTTCAAAGGAGTCGATGGCCACTGTTCGCGGCGCACGATTTGCCGGTTCAATTCCACGGCGACCCGGTCGGCTTTCATACCCAGCTTTTCGACAAGTGCGGCCAGGCTCAGCGGCAATTCGGAAAACTTGCGAGACTCTCCGTTGATAATCAGGTCCATTGTGCAGCCGGTTTCTAGATTGAATGTTGAGGAACGGCGGTTGTCTGTTTCTTGAGCCGGAACTTGCGGGTGGATTGGCGGTTTTCAGAGGTGGCCTGCACCATCACAGCGGCTACAGGCAAGGCAGATTCATCCAGAGAGATCCTCATTTCGGCCAAGCCCTGCTCATCGGTCGTGGTCTCCGAGTAGATAGGAGCGTCAGAGGCTATATGAAGGCGCGAGGTAAGCTGGGCCCCCGCCACCGCCTGCCCCTGGTAGGTCACTTTGAACTTCATCAGAATTGAATTGTCCTGATAGACGGCGTCTGCGTTGAGCCAATGCAGAGAGAGACCATCGCCGTGCTGGCTGGCATCCTGAATTTCCACTCCCTCGCGGGGCAGCAGCTGGGTGGGCGCAAACAGCGTATCAACGTTGCCGGCGCGGATGGTCTCAATCACATTCTTGTGCTGGATCTTCAGCAGTTCGTGCATCTGCTCGTCTGAAAAATCGGGCTTCACCACCCAATCGGCGTAAGAGGTGGCATGCTTGCCGATGCAGCGGCCGTGCACGAAGACCTGGGTTTGCAGCAGAAGGTCCGCGTGCCGGGCTTCGCTCTGGACGTGGTAAACAACGTCCTCATACTTGATGTCGGTGTTAAATCCAAAAATCATCTGGTTGTTAATCTTTAAGAGCTGCGCTGCGCTGCGCAACGCTTCCCTTGGTCCGCTACCGCCTCGCGAAAAGTTGCGCGGGAACTATGAGAACCCAGGTAAGCCCGCCCGCCTAGCAGCAAACTTTCTTTTCATTTTAACCCGCCTTGGAAGGCGCGCGCAGAAACTTGACACCCTCCAACGCAAAAAACTAAACTCAAAAGTTTGCTACATGTTTGTGGCGCTCAGTATATACAGCTCTTCTATGCCGGACAACTATTTCGCCCCTTATTTGCCGTTGCTTATCCATATACTCTTCGCTTTGGGGATTGCCAGCGGGATGGTGCTGCTCTCCGCCCTGCTGGGCAAGCGGCGTCCGACTCGGGCCAAAATGAGCCCTTATGAGTGCGGTATACAGCCCACCGGCGACGCTCGCCAGCGCTTCACAGTAAAGTTCTACCTGGTGGCTATGCTGTTTATTTTGTTCGACGTAGAGGCAGTTTTCCTTTATCCCTGGGCGGTCATCTACCGGGATTTGAGCGATCCCAAGACGTACGGAAGCCGGTTCTTTGGTTTTACCGAGATGCTGGTGTACATAGGAATCGTACTGGTCGGCTTCTTTTATATATGGAAGAAAGGTGTTCTGGATTGGAACAAGCCGGAAGGGGAAGACGCCTGATGTCCCTTTCGCCCACAGTCACCGACCTTGCTCAGCTCAAAGACCGGCCCGCCGTGGCGCGCCTGATGGCATGGAAGAGCGAGGCCGTGCAAGGCGCCAAATTCGACCGCGACGAGCTCTCGATCTACGTCGGGCGGGACCTTATCCGGGAAGCCTGTGCATTGCTTCAATCCGACGCTGCAACCAAATTCAATTTCCTCTCAGACATCACATGCGTGGACCTCTATCCCAGCGAGCCGCGCTTTGAAATCTGCTATCACCTGCTCTCACACACGCGCAAAGAGCGCGTACGCCTGAAGGTAAAGCTCGCCGGCGATGATCCCAGCGTCGAATCCATCACTTCGGTGTGGTCTGGGGCGAATTTCTTTGAGCGGGAAATATTTGACCTTTTCGGAATACGCTTCCTGAATCATCCTAATCTGCGCCGTATCCTCATGCCTGACGATTGGGAGGGACATCCGTTGCGCAAGGATTATCCCGTGGAGGGCTACCGCTAATGCCCCTACCGGGAATCGCCACCCTCGACGTCACCGAAAATACCATGATTCTCAACATGGGGCCGCAGCACCCCTCGACTCATGGTGTCCTCCGGTTGTTGTTGGAAATCGACGGCGAGACCGTGGTGCGCATGGTACCCGACATCGGTTACCTGCACACGGGGATTGAGAAAACCTGCGAGGCCAAGTTCTACCAGCAGGTCGTCGTACTCACCGACCGTATTGACTATCTCTGCCCCATGACCAACAACCTCTGCTACGTGCTGGCGGTGGAGAAGCTCCTGGGAATGGAGATTCCGCCCCGGGCACAGTGGATGCGGGTCATGCTCAACGAACTGACGCGCATCGCCTCGCACCTGGTCTGGCTGGGAACACATGCCCTCGACATCGGCGCGATGACGGTTTTTTTGTATTGCTTCCGCGAGCGCGAAGAGATTCTGCGCATCTTCGAGATGGTCAGCGGACAGCGCATGATGACCTCCTACTTTCGCGTGGGTGGCCTTGCTATGGATGCGCCCCTGGGATTTTTTGAAAAAGTAAAGAAGTTCGTGGACATCTTTCCTTCGCGCGTCGATGAATATGAAGGATTGCTGACCGGCAACCGGATCTGGATAGAACGTCTCAAGGGCGTTGGCCATCTTTCCGCGGAAGACGCAATTGCGCTGGGCATGACCGGTCCTGCGCTGCGCGCCAGCGGGGTTGATTGGGACTTGCGCCGCGACATACCCTACACGGGATACGAAAACTTCAAGTTTAAAGTGCCGGTTTCGCAGGATGGCGACGTATGGGCGCGCTACGTGGGCCGCGTGCGGGAGTTGCGCGAATCCATAGGAATTGTGAAGCAAGCACTCGAGGGAATGCCTGAAGGCCGCATTAAAGCCGATGCGCCCAAAGTCGTTCTTCCCGATCGCGAGAAGATGAAGACGCAGATGGAAGCGCTCATCTATCACTTCAAAATCGTGACCGAAGGCTTTACCGTGCCGGCAGGCGAGGTTTACCAGGCGATTGAATCGCCGCGTGGAGAAATGGGTTACTACATCATGAGCGACGGCACGGCTAAGCCCTATCGCGTACACATGCGCTCACCTTCATACGCCAATTTGCAGGCGCTGAACAAGATGTGCGAAGGACGACTGATTGCCGACGTGGTAGCGGCGATCGGCAGCATCGACATCGTCTTGGGTGAAATCGACAGATGAAGAATTGAGTAATTGCGTAATCGGGTAATTGTGTAATTGAAAATCCCGAATTGTGTGATTCGAGCTGTTTCGTTGTTCAGCGTCAAAGACGGTACGCCCGACAGAAAACACAAGATCTTCGCGCCAAAAATGGCGCTCAGGATGACAAGATCGAAACGGATTGGCTGAATAAAAGCAGTACTGGAGTACTCAACTTTACAATGGTTGTTTCCGAAAAACTCGACAGGTTCTTCGACGAGAAGATCAAGGAATATCCGACGCGGCGCTCTTTTCTTGTCCCCATGCTGCTCTATACGCAGGACGAGATTGGATATGTGACCGACGAGGCCATCGCTTATCTGGCGAAGAAGACGGACCTGACCGAATTGGAGGTGCGCAACGTAATCAGCTACTACTCGCTGCTGCACACCAAGCCGATGGGCAAGTATCACGTGCAGGTCTGCACCAACATCAGTTGCATGCTGCGCGGTGGCGAAGAAGTCTTCGATCACTGCCGGCAAAAGCTGGGCATTGGTCACAAGCAGAAGACGGCTGACGGCGTGTTCTCATTGGAAGAAGTTGAATGCATTGGAGCGTGCTCCTGGGCGCCGGCAATACAAGTGAACTACGACTTTCATGAGAACCTGACCCCGGAAAAGCTGGACAAGGTTCTGGACGATTACAGAAAGAAGAATTGAGCCATTGAATCATTGGGTCATTGAGTCATTTGTTTCGATTGCAATGACTTCATGACGCAATCACTCTAATGACTCAATAAAGACATGGCTGATTTAGTTTCACATCCCGACGAAATCAAGGTGGTCTCGAACCGCTTCGGCAAAGGCGCCACCAGCATTGAGCGCTATCTGGAGCTCGATGGTTATAAGGCGGTGCAGAAGGCCCTGCAGATGAAGCCTGACGACATCATCAACGAGGTCAAAACCTCGAACCTGCGCGGGCGCGGCGGCGCCGGCTTCTCCACTGGCATGAAGTGGTCGTTCGTACCCAAAGAATCGAACAAGCCGAAGTATGTTCTGGTCAACGGCGATGAGAGCGAGCCCGGCACCTGCAAAGACCGTCTGATTCTCGAACATGATCCGCATTCAGTAATTGAAGGCGTGGTGATTGCCGGCCTGGCGGTGGGTGCGCAGACTGGCTATGTGTACATCCGCGGCGAATACCGCTACCTGGTGGACATCATGCGCAAGGCGCTGGCTGATGCCTATGCGCGCGGCTTTCTGGGTAAAAACATTTTCGGCAGCGGACGCGAGTTTAATGTCTACTGGCATACCGGCGCGGGGGCTTATGAAGTTGGCGAAGAGTCGGCGCTGATGGAATCTCTGGAAGGCAAGCGCGGCATTCCACGCATCCGTCCTCCCTTCCCGGCCGTAGTCGGCTTGTGGGGCGGACCCACGGTCATCAACAACGTGGAAACGCTGGCTTCAGTGCCACATATCATCCTCATGGGCGGACAGAAGTTCGCCGATCTGGGCACGCCCAAGAACGGCGGCACCCGCCTATTCTGCCTGAGCGGACACATTAACAAGCCGGGCGTTTACGAGCTGCCTTTGGGATATCCGTTGAAAAAGATGATTTATGAAGTTGGCGGCGGTATTCCCAATGGGAAAAAGCTGAAGGCGGTTGTGCCCGGAGGCTCATCCACCTTCGTGCTCACGGCGGAAGAAGCCGAACAGTTGAACATGGATTTCGACACCTTCTCCAAGCGCGGCGAGTTTCTGGGATCGGGCGGCGTGGTGATTCTGGATGAAGATACCTGCATGGTGAAATTCGCCCTGCGCATCATGAAGTTTTACAAGCATGAGAGTTGTGGGTGGTGTATCCCCTGCCGCGAGGGTACGGACTGGCTGGAAAAGACATTGGTGCGCTTCCACTCCGGCGGCGGGCTGAAGAAAGACATCGACAATATCAAGTACCTGGCGCAGAACATGCTTGGACGCACCTTCTGTCCGCTGGGCGACGCGGCTGCGATTCCGACGATATCCATCGTGGATAAGTGGCGCAAAGAATTTGAAGATCACTTGGAAGGCAAGCCGTGCCCGTTTGATCCAGAGGGAGCGGTGAGCCAGTTACCGGTGTTGAGCCATTGAGGAATTGATTCATTGCATCATCGGGTCATTGAAGAATTCGGTAATTGTGTAATCGGTAATTGGGTAATTGCACAATCTGAAGATTGAAGAGGAACAACAATTACTCAATTACAATTGCGAAATTGAAAATATGCCTGACGTAAACATTACCGTTGACGGAAAAAAGATCACTGCGCCCGCGGGCACATTGCTTATTGAAGCCTGCAAGAGCGCGGGTATCGAAGTTCCCTCCTTTTGTTATTACCCCGGACTGTGCCGCATGTGCGTGGTGCGCATCGAGAAGATGCCCAAGCTGCAAACCGCTTGTACGGTTCCCATCACGGATGGAATGGTGGTCACCACCGAGAGCGATGAGGTCAAGCAGGCGCGTAAAGCAACCATTGAACTGCTGCTGGGAAACCATCCCCTGGATTGTCCGGTATGCGATGCGGGCGGCGAGTGCGAATTGCAGGACATGACCTTCAAGTACGGCGCTGCCGAGTCGAAGTTCATGGAAGCCAAGCTGCATAAAGAAGAGCAGCAGTGGTCGCCGGTGGTGTTTTTCGACCGCCCACGCTGCATCCTGTGTTATCGCTGCGTGCGGGTGTGCAACGAAGGTATGGATGTGGCGGCGCTGGGAATCCAGAACCGCGCAGCCAATTCAGTAATCGCGCCGAATAAAGAAGATCACCTGGAGTGCGAAGAGTGCGGCATGTGCATTGACATCTGTCCGGTGGGCGCGCTGACCTCAGGTGCATACCGTTATAAGACACGCCCGTGGGAGATGAATCACGTGGGCACTACGTGCACGCACTGCGGCGATGGGTGCAAGACCACTTTGGGCGTGCGCCGCGCGGATACCGGCATGGAAATTGTTCGCGGCGATAACCGCGACAAAAGCGGCATCAATGGAGACTTTCTCTGCATCAAGGGCCGCTATGCCTTCGAGTTTGCCAACCACGAGGACCGTCTG
>QIAW01000414.1:3062-8156 GCA_003225655.1 Acidobacteriota bacterium | reverse complement strand
GGACTTGCAACATTTCCTCGGCCAAATTGGTTCCTGTGAGCAAGGTGTTTTTCCGCAAGTGTGCGTCTCTAATTTTGAGTCGTTCACGCTTGGGGATTTGTGTGCACGATCGCAAGCTTTCATCTTCTCCGCAAACGCGTCGCGCTGCTTCTGTCTGGTTGGCTACACGCCTGCGGGTGACCTCTCTCTGTGTGTTTGCCCTCGCAAACACACAATCACCAATTGAAGAAAACAGGAGAGCTTTAACCATGAACTATCGCAAAACGATTGAATTCGTGAAAAAGGCCCGTTTGTTCGTAATGTGCATCGCTGTGGTGCTCTGTACCGGATTGCTGCTCGCTCAGCATGACCCTGGACCGCGTGGCGGCGCCCCCGGAGCGGGCGGCGCTTACGTTGGTTTGAACGCCGACGAGCAAGCCTACTTCCAACAGGCCCTGGAAGTTTTCAATGAAGTTGATTCCGTTTCCGGAAACATTCCCGGCGAAGATGGAAAGGGCTTAGGACCAACCTTTAACTCTAATAGCTGCGATTCATGTCACGGTGAGCCTGCGTCGGGCGGCAGCAGCCCTGGCCTGAACAGCAGGATCAACCCCCGACCGAATCCACAGGTGGCATTGGCGACGCTGGATGGCGCCACCAACGTCGTACCCTCCTTCATCAGGGCGAACGGTCCGGTGCGTGAGGCGCGCTTCATCTCCACCAACCCTGACGACCCGTTTGCCGGACTCGATGGTGGCGTGCACGGCCTGTTCACCATCAAGGGCCGCTCGGACGCCCCGGGCTGCAACATCCAGCAGCCTGACTTCGCCACCCAGTTGGCCAAGCGTAACGTGATCTTCCGTATTCCCACCCCATTGTTTGGACTTGGCCTGATCGAAAACACGCCAGACACCACGTTGGAGGCTAACCTGGCGGCTAATCACGCTGCCAAGGCTGCACTGGGAATCGGTGGAAAACTGAACCATAGCGGCAATGACGGCACCGTCACCCGCTTCGGCTGGAAGGCCCAGAACAAATCGTTGCTCATCTTTGTCGGCGAAGCCTACAACGTCGAGCAGGGCGTGGCCAACGAGGAGTTCCCCAATGAACGCGCCGCGGTTTCCGGCTGCGTGTTCAACGGCACTCCGGAAGACGACACCAACATCCGCAATCCCAACGATGCCAGCCCCAACTTCGGCACCACACTGGGGACGGCATCTGAGATGACTGCAGACACCGTGAACTTCGCGGCCTTCATACGGCTGACGGAGCCTCCTGCTCCAACCACCGCTACCGCATCAGAAATGAATGGCGCCGCTCTGTTCAACAGAATCGGCTGTGTCTTGTGCCACACCGCCAACCTCACCTCGGGCAAGTCGCATTACAGCGCGATGTCTGACGCCACCTATCAGCCTTACTCGGATATCGCCGTACACCATATGGGTTCGAGATTGGCCGATGGCATTAACCAGGGAGCTGCCGGTCCGGATGAATTCCGCACTGCTCCGCTCTGGGGCGTTGGTCAACGCTTGTTCTTCCTGCATGACGGCCGCACTTCAGACCTGCTGCAAGCCATCTGGGACCACTCGAGTCCAGGCAATGTCTGCGCGACTTCGGAAAGCCTCCAGCAATTTACCGCATCGAATGGCAAGGTGTTTCAGCCGTTTTCGCTAAGCCAATCGTGTGGTTCGGAAGCCAACGGCGTCATTCGGAACTTCAGCGCGCTCAGTGCATCGCAAAAACAGGACATCTTGAACTTCCTGCGTTCGTTGTAAGTTTTTTCCTCCGCTCCTCTTTGGCACAACCGCGGATGCTTCGTCATCCGCGGTTTTTTTGTCTGAAGCCGTTCTAATTGCTGGCCGCTGGAGCTGTGATTCTTCTCTGCCGGCTCTTCTCTGCGAGGTCCGGCTCAAAGCGTCAGTGAATCATACGTGTATGGGTACTCCGGAAATTTTATGGTATCAAGCACCTCGGAGGCCGTTTCGGGCCAGGGATCAAGGACCGCTGACGATCCGGTGAGGTTTGGCGTCTGCCCCGGGTGTGCCTTGGCCCAAATGGCCCACAAGCGGTCAATCTCAGCATGGTGCATCCAGAACATGGGATCGGCCGGCGCGGTTGGCACATTGCTCATGGTTCCGTTGAACCACATGTGCACCAGGTTATGTGCACCGTAGGGCTTGGCTCCTTCCAGCGCCAGAGTGAAAGAGTGGTAGTCCTGCCGGTTCAATGCAGTGCTTTGGATGGTCTGTGACGTTGGCAGCTTCGGCGTTTGCGGGTCTGTGCCCGGAGCGCGTCTTACCGGGATCGGCTTTCCATTCACATCGGTAACCCCCTTGGGCTTAAACGATGTCATCCAGGAAGGGATGGAAGAGGCATCCACCCATCGCCAATGGGGTAAAAAGAAGTTGGGGTCAAAGGCGCGCATGGCCTGCTCGAATTTGACCAGGTAGACGCGATGCCAGGGCAGGAAGCGCAGAGTGCCGGCAGGCATCCCTGGCATGGTGTGCATATCGTGTGTCATGTTGCCGTGAATTCTCACCAACTGCGAGTAAATGCCATCGGCGATTGCTTTAGTGATTACGTCTTTGAAGACCTTTTGTTCATTCGCCGTGAGCGTGTCCGCGCTCTTGCGCACCGCCACTGCCGGTGCAAGCGCCGGCAGGGCTGCTTCCATACGCATTTGCGCCGGGGCCAGGACATGGGTCGAAAAAAGCCGGGCGTGAGGTGGAAAAGAGATGCGGAGCTTGCGGGTGGTGCGTAAAGCTTTCTTTGGCATGAAATCTCCTTAGGATGAATCCGGTTTAAACTGCTACCCGCTTCCAGGTTGCAATTCAATAGAGCATGAAAGTGTTTTTGAAAAAATTGAAGCCGCAGTGTATCCAATTTCCTGCGTCAATCGCAACCGGATTCATGCAATGGTGTTTCTATCCGGTATCTTTTTGGGAGGTTTTCCCGAAATGAACAAAAAAGGCGGGTTGATTGGCTCTCTTCACAGCCATCAATTTACCAGCTAAGAGCTAAAGGCTTCTTTTCACACAAGTCTCCACATCTCTGCCCGCGGATCTTCCGGAGTCATCTTCTGCAACTGCTGCCATAGCTCGCGCACTTTGAGGTCACGTGCCTCAGGAACAACAATCTTGATCTCCACAATCAGGTCGCCGCGCGCGCCTTCCTTGGTGGCCGAAGGCACGCCCTTCTCGCGCAGGCGCAGTTTCTGCCCGCTCTGCGTACCCGGCGGCACTTTGAGCTGGGCACGTCCGTCGATGGTTGGCACCTCAATCTTGGCCCCCAGCGCCGCCTCTGGGGCAACGACTGGCACGGTAAGGTGGATATCGTCCCCCTCACGATGAAAGAGCGGATGGTCGCCGGTGCGGATGATGATGTAGAGATCGCCGGGAGGCCCGCCGTGGAATCCCGCATTTCCCTTAGCCGCGAGGCGAATTCGCTGCCCATCGCGCGTGCCCGGTTTAATGCGGATGGTCAACGGCTCGTTGCGGATCACCACGCCATCCCCCTTGCACACATTGCAGACTGTGCGCGAATGTCCGGAGCCGCCGCAGCGTGGGCAAGATACGTTGAACTTCATGCGTCCACTGGTCTGGGTTACTTGTCCCTTACCGCCGCACTCGGGGCAGGGCGCCGTGCTCTCCTGGTATCCGCGGCCGCTGCAGGTGGTGCAAATGTCTTGCCGGCTGATGTTCACCCGCAGCTCGGCGCCGCGTATCGCCTGCCAAAAGCCTACGCTGACCTGGTACTCAAGATCTGTGCCCGCCTGTGGACCGCTGCTAAAACCCGCCTCGTTGCTGGGACCGCGTCCTCCCATTCCAAAGATGTTGCTGAAAATATCGCGGAAGCCGCCGGTGCCGGTGCGCCCGCTGCTCGCCCCCCCGGCGCCGGAGAAATCCGAAAAATCGAAGCCGCCAAAATCGAAGGGGACCCCCTGTGCGCCACCGCCTGCACCAGATGCCCGCCCGGAGCCGCCGCCCGCCCCTCCACGGGCATAAGCCTCGGCCGTTGCCGGATCAATATTGTCGGAGTAAAAACCAAGCTGGTCATAGATCTTGCGCTTCTTGGGGTCGCTCAGAACATCATTGCCCTCGGAGATTTCCTTGAACCTCTCCTCGGCTTTCTTGTCCCCAGGATTAACGTCAGGATGGTGCTTGCGCGCCAGCTTGCGGAAAGCTTTACGAATTTCTTCAGCAGAGGCGTTCTTCTTGACGCCGAGCGTGCCGTAATAATCTTTGGTTTGGGTGGCCATTGGTTAATTAATCTCTCGCTAACCAAACACTCAAATTGTCACTAAACACCTGACCTGTCATCAGGATGCCAGATATGAAGATATTCCATGAATTGGAAAATAAACTCCAATAAAAAATTATGAAGGGGCGCATTGCTGCGCCCCTTAAAGCTAAGAACCAAAACTAAGAGCTTGTTAAAAACAGCTAGTGGCTAGAAGCTAGTAGCTTAGCTTACTTTTTCTCATCCACATCCACATACTCGGCGTCGATGACTTCGCCCTCTTTCTTCTTCCCAGCTTGTGGGAGGCGGCCGTTAGCTTTTCACGGGCCGCGTTCATGGCTGCGGCGTCAGTGCCCTCGAGCGCTTTCTTGGCATCGGCCAGCGCCGACTCGACATTAGACTTGTCGCCAGAAGAGATCTTCTCGCCCTGCTCGCGCAGCATTTTTTCGATGTTGTACACCATGCTGTCAAGCTGGTTGCGGGCCTCAATCTCCTCGCGCTTGGTCTTGTCTTCCGCCGCGTGCGCGTCGGCTTCTTTGGCCATGCGCTCGACCTCTTCTTTGCTCAGACCGGAAGAAGAAGTAATTGTGATCTTCTGGTCTTTGCCGGTGCCCAGGTCCTTGGCGGTCACGTTGAGGATGCCGTTCGCATCGATATCGAACGTCACCTCAATCTGCGGCACGCCGCGTGGGGCCGGTGGAAGGCCGGTCAGGTGGAACTTGCCCAGCGTGCGGTTGTCCCGCGCCATGGGCCGTTCGCCCTGTAGAACATGTACCTCAACCGAGGGCTGACTATCTGCCGCAGTGGAGAAGGTCTCGGTCTTCTTGGTCGGGATGGTGGTGTTGCGCGGAATCATCTGCGTCGCCACACCGCCCA
>QIAW01000414.1:0-2946 GCA_003225655.1 Acidobacteriota bacterium | reverse complement strand
ACCTCGTCAATATCCTTGGCTTCGACCCCCGCGTCTTTCATCGCCTGCTTGCATGGCCCCATCGAGCGCTGGATGATGTCTTCCACCATCTGCTCCAGCTTGGCGCGGGTCAGCGTCTTCACCAGGTGCTTGGGACCGGAGGCATCGGCGGTGATGAACGGCAGGTTGATCTCCGTCTGCTGCGTGGTCGAAAGCTCAATCTTGGCCTTCTCCGCCGCGTCGCGCAGCCGCTGCAGCGCCATCTCGTTGCCCTTGGAGCGCAGGTCAAGTCCTTCGTCTTTCTTGAACTCATCGGCCAGCCACTCCACGATGCGGCTGTCAATGTTGTCGCCGCCCAGGTGGGTATCGCCATTCGTGGATTTCACCTCGATGACGCCCTCGCCTACTTCCAGGACGGAAATATCAAACGTGCCGCCGCCGAAATCGTAGACCGCGATGGTCTCATCTTTTTTCTTGTCGAGACCATAGGCCAGGGCCGCCGCCGTGGGCTCGTTGACGATGCGCTTCACATCCAGCCCGGCGATCCGGCCGGCATCTTTTGTAGCTTGGCGCTGCGCGTCGTTAAAGTACGCAGGCACGGTGATCACCGCTTCGGTGATCGCTCCGCCCAGGTAGTCCTCGGCCGCCTTCTTCAGCTTCTGCAGGATCATCGCTGAAACCTCCGGCGGCGTGTACTGCTTGCCCTGCGCCACGACGGCTACATGGTCGCCAGCTTTGACCACCTTGTACGGGACCATCTTCATCTCTTCCGTCACCTCGTCGTAACGGCGTCCCATGAAGCGCTTGATCGAATAAATCGTGTTTTCCGGGTTGGTAATCGCCTGGCGCTTGGCCACCTGCCCTACCAGCCGCTCGCCGGATTTGGTGAACGCCACTACGGAAGGCGTGGTTCGGCCCCCCTCCTCATTCGCAATAACTTTTGGCTCCCCACCCTCCATTACTGCCACTACGGAGTTGGTGGTACCTAAATCAATACCAATTATCTTGGCCATAGAAGACTCCTAAATGTCCTAAGTTCTTTTTTCTAAGCAACTTGAGCATCATCTCTCAATTTAGCCGACTCTGATAATAATCCTTGAGTGACTTACTGTCAATGTTCAGACATTATTTAGATGTTGGGGTGAAAGGGTGGGTTGCAAATCTTGAAGGACAGCTCCAAGCTCTCAGCTCGCAGTTCCAGGCAAAAGTCAAAATTAGCTGCGGAGACATGCGGCTGGGAAGTCAAAAGTTCGATTTATTGAACAGCGATTCATAATCGCCGTGTCCTCTACACTCCAAACCTCCGCGCCTTCGCGCCTCCGCAGTTGACTTTGCCTTCCCTTGGAGCTGAGAGCTTGGAGCTATTATTCCACGGTCACTGACTTGGCCAGGTTGCGGGGCTGGTCCACGTCGCATCCGCGCCGGACGGCGATGTGGTAAGCCAACAGTTGTAGCGGCACAATATCTAGAATGGGCAGCAGCAGCTCCGGCGCCTCGGGCACATAAACGACGTGATCGGCAGACTCGCGGATATCCTCATCGCCATCATTGGCAACAGCAATCACGCGGCCGGAGCGCGCTTTGACTTCTTTCATATTGGAAAGCGTCTTCTCATAGCGCACCAGCGAGCCTGGATCTTTCGGGTCGCGGGTGGCAATCACCACCACCGGCAGGTTGTCATCGATCAAGGCGTTAGGACCGTGCTTCATCTCGCCGGCAGTAGGAAAACCCTCGGCGTGAATGTAGGAAATCTCCTTGAGCTTGAGCGCGCCTTCCAGCGCGATGGGATAGTGAACACCGCGGCCCAGAAAGAGAAAATCCTGCGCACGATAGTATTGTTTGGCCAGCTCCTCACACTCCTCATCGCGGGTCAAAAGCGATTCTAATTTTCCTGGAATGCGGGTCAGCTCCGTGATGTATTCCTTTGCCTCCGAAGCGGAGAGGGTGCCGCGCACCTCGGCAAGATAGAGAGCAAACAGCAGCAGCGCGGTCAACTGCGCGGTAAAGGCCTTGGTCGAGGCCACGCCGATCTCGGGTCCAGCGTGGGTATAGATGGTGCCCGCGGCCTCGCGAGCAATCATGGAGCCGACCACGTTGCAGATGGCGAGTGTTTTCGAGCCTTTGGCTTTGGCCTCGCGCTGGGCGGCAATGGTATCTGCAGTTTCGCCCGACTGCGTAATCAGCAGGGTCAGGGACTTCTGCGAGGTAATCGGGTCGCGATAGCGGTATTCGCTGGCGTAATCAACCTCAACCGGTATGCGGGCCAGGCGCTCGATCATGAATTTGCCGACCAGCCCGGCGTGCCGACTGGTGCCGCAGGCGGCGATGTTGATTTTTTCGGCGGCGAGCAGCTCGGCCGCGGTGATTTCCATCTCTTCCAGAAAGATCTTGCCGCTATCGAGCGAAACCCTGCCCAGGGCGGTCTCACGCACGGCCCGCGGCTGCTCATAAATTTCTTTGAGCATAAAGCGCCGAAAGCCGCCCTTTTCAGCCATGATGGGGTCCCAGGTGATGTGCTGCACCTGGCGCTCAATGGGACGTCCATCGAAGTCGCAAAGCTTTACGCCCGAGGGCGTAATCACCGCGAGGTCGCCATCAGCCAGAAAGAACAGATCGCGGGTGTGATACAGGATGGCGGGGACATCCGAGGCGACAAAATACTCGTTTTTCCCCAGCCCAATCACCGCCGGCGGTCCATTGCGCGCGGCCACGATCTTGTTGGGCTCTTCGCTGCTGATCACGGCGATGGCAAAGACGCCGCGCAGTTCGTTGACGGTCTTGCGTACCGCCTCTTCGAGAGACGTACGTGAACCATTGTTCTTGCTGCAAAGATGCTTCTCCACCAGGTGGGCAATGACTTCCGTATCGGTCTCGGTGGTGAATCTGTGCCCTTCTTCAACCAGCTTTTTCTTCAGCGTGAGGTAGTTCTCGACAATGCCGTTGTGCACCACTACCACCTGACCGGTG
>QIAW01000413.1 GCA_003225655.1 Acidobacteriota bacterium | reverse complement strand
TCGATTGAGCCGCGATGGATGAATGAAGATGTAGTTATCGGTTCCCGGCGTGACTGCCCCGGCGCCGATTGGCAACAATCGCGGGCTGTTCTGTCTCGGCTGGAAAACATAAAGCTGATAGCCGCGCTCTTCGAAGAAGAGCGCCAACTGGAGGACGGAACCACCGAGCGCCGCCAAGCGCGAGGCCACGATCTCGCACACGACGGTTGGATTACAGCGCTCAATTAGCCGCCTCGCGCCGAGCATGACCAAAAATTCCGATCCTTCGACATCGCACTTGATGAAAGAAACCTCTCCCTTGCGTCCAGCGAGATCATCGAAGAAATCATCGAGTGCGGTCATTTCAACCTGAATCTCGCGGGCCGAGGGAGAATCGGGCGGCCCCATAGGGCCATTGACCAGATGCGCCAGGCCTGCTGAAACTGAACCGGCGGCCTGCAGAGGGATGCGAATGAGAGCCGCGCTTTTTCGGTCACCGCAAGCCAAGGGTACCAGCCGAATGTTGCGCATCCCTAGAAGCAAGGAGACGAGCTTGAAAACGCTCCGCGTCCAAGCCACAGGTTCGAAGGCATAGACGACACCATGCCTGCCGACCGCGCACGAAAGGTGATACGAATACATTCCAAAGTTGGCGCCCACATCGACGACGCAATCACCAGCATCCACCGCCGCGGGAAGGAGCTCAATTTCCGGCTCGAACCAAGCGCGGGTCCGGATGTCCCATGCCATCGCAGAGCCTTGCGCCAAGCGATACCAACCCTCCGGGAAAAAGCGAAACAGCACGCGCTTCACCCAGCGACGCAGGCGGGAGTTGGCGGCCATGGTTTTTATTGCAGAATCTTCAACTGCTCACTCCGCACTTGATTGGGAGGCGAGTCAGCGTAGCAATTGCGGCAATACTCCGGCAGATCGTGTGAGCGAATTCGCTGCCGAAAGTGCTGGTAAGTCGGCGAGTTCCAGATCGCGGTAAAGTCTTGCTCAAACACATTTCCCATCTTGACCGTATCCGAATCTGCCAGGATGCAACAGGGAACTACATCGCCATTGGCAGCAATGTAGGCGCTGGTCCACGGCCAGGGACAAGGCTTTTTCTTCGAGAGGAGGTTGCTGCCAAAAACGCGCAGCTCCACTTTCTCACTCCGGGCAAGGTGCGCGGCTCGGTCGAGGGCCTCGAGCAGCGCCTGATTGCGCGAGTCGAGCCGAATGCTATGCGTGGTGGGCGCCATGGATTGCTTTCCCCAATCGGAAACAAAGACCTGGAGCGTGATTCCATCCGCCCCCAGCCTTTTCGACAGGCTCACAAGGTCGCAGAGCTGATGAAGGTTCTTACTGGTCACCACAGTCCAAAGGTCGATGCGGGGATTGCGTGTCCCGCCGCGGGCGCCGCAGAGCCGGGTGATGTTGGCAATAACCTTCTGGAATTTTCCGCCAACTCGGATCTGCTCAAATACCTCCGCGGTCGCACCATCGATGCTGACCGTTATCACGGTGTCCTTTAGGCCAAGAAGCCCCGCGGCGAGAGCCTCGGTATATACCGATCCATTGGTCGTGAAGCGCATTGAGATGCCGCGCTCTTCCCCCAGCTGCAGCATACGGAGAAGATTCTTGTTCAGCAGTGGTTCACCCATGCCCTGCAGCTTCACGCGCGCCAGATGCGGGAGCTGTCTCAACAATCGCAGGAATGACGCTTCATCGAGGCTGGCGACGGGCTTCGACCAATGCGTCACCTGGCAGTGCGGACACTCGTAGTTGCAGGTGTTATTCGGTTCCACGTCGAGAGT
>QIAW01000410.1 GCA_003225655.1 Acidobacteriota bacterium | reverse complement strand
CGGGAATGGCAAGATCCGTAGCTTCGACTCGCTTGAGCACGCAAGCGACATCGGGAGCTTCGGTGACCAATGCGCTCGACTGATAGCGAAAGGGCGTCTCACCCTTGCTTTTCAAGTCGGCCAGCACTTGCGCCGAGGCGCTGATGGCGGTTGTGCCCGGGTAGCTCTCTTCTTCGCGAACACAGAAATTTTGCCAATATTGGTGCGCGCTCTGCATGTCTTGCCGCGTGACCGTGCGGGCGCAACCCTTGCGCGTGGTGCTGGGCTTGGGTTTCGTCTCCCCGCTGATAGTGTCAGAGGTGTTCTGGTTGGGCAGGTCAGATGAGAATGCAATGCGCACATCCGCGTCGCTGATGGCTTCAATGCGCTTGATGGATTCGTAGTCTCCCACCAACGGCTGGGCGATGGCGGTAACAATTGTGAGCCCGGGCTGGAGAGATATTTTTCCCTTAGCCAATGGTCCAGAACCCTCGAGCGGGGGCTTCCACTCTGGATAGGAAACCGGCGAAGAAGCCGTGTCGCCCGGCTTCGCATCTGGCCCGCGGGAAGTTTTCACCGTTGCGGTTTGCACCGACTCAACAACCTTGTGCTTGATCTCGTCGAACTTCTTCTTCGCCAGATATCCGATGTAAACGGCGCCGCCAACCGCGGCGGCGATCACCAGCGCCAGAAAAGCCAATCCCATGAATATGATGTTCCGCGTGCTTTTTTTCACCAGCGTCCTATCTTTCGGAAGGGCACAGCGTTAGCTGCGCCATAAGTGCTCGCAAAATAATAATTCCTTGCTGTCTGGGATGAGCCTGGAAACTCACCCCCGTGCCGCAGGCATGCGCGAAACACATAGTGATGAAGATACTTTTCACGTGGTCACAGTACTAGAAAGACGGCTTATAGGCGTCATACAAAAACTCGTAATAAACAAACCCATACTTTTCATACCAGTCTCGCTCGCCCATTTTTGCCTCACAGGCGCTGATGGTCTTGAGCGAATCCTGTATGGCCGCCATCAGGAGCTGGTGCTTCTGGTTAGCGATCGTTTTAAATTGTGCATAGGGCTCTTCAATATCGTGGGTTCTTATGCCGATCCATTGCAAACCCATCAAGGTATGCAGTTGAGCGTAACTGTTGCCCAGGGCAATGGCCTTGTCTTTGAACGCCTTCTGGTTGGCGACCATGATGCGCATCTTTTCCAGCATGAGCCGGTTTTTGTTCAACCGCTCCGCGGCCGCCGCAAAACAGCGGCACTCCTCGCTGCTCTGCCTTTCGCCGGCGCAACTTGAGGGCATGGTAGGCCCGCGCCGGTCCATATCAGGCGCAGCCTCCCCGGGGCTCAATGGATTGCTGTCATCCCACATCTTCTTGTTATTTTTCTCAAGCTCCAGGAATTTTTTCAGGTAGTCCAAAGCCTTGGTAAGGTTCTTCAGATCCGACATATCCTGCGCACCCAGGGAAGCCGGCATCGGTAGAAGCAAACCCAGTCCCAATCCAAAGACGAGACAAGCCGTCACCGCCTTCGATCTGGAGCGGAAGAGCAACACCGCCACAATCGCGACAATCACCAGACCAACGATGGAAATAATGATGATTTTCGAGGAGAGCCATACACCGCCAGTCGACGAGCTGTAAACGAAGGGCGAGGGCAACTGGGGATCAACTTCTTTACCCACCCACACAATGATCGAGTATTTCGCCGGAAGCTTGTCTGGCACCACCTGTATGCCAAAATCACCGGTCGTCTTGAACTTGGTTTCCCAGTGCCCCTCGCCGTCGGGATGGCCGCTTATAGCAGCTTGCTCCCAGGTTTCTTTATGCAGTGATACTTTCATGCCCGAGGATGGATCGTCGGCGGTGATGCCGACATAATCCGGAGAGTAGATGCTGACACCTTCCACAAAAAAGTATTGGCTGGGGTCTGTCTGCGTGATGGAAATCTGGGCCAGTCTTCCCTGCCCGGTTTCACTCTCCGCTTTGTAGTCCGCCAGCTTCAGCTCGGTAGGTTTGATCTTCTCATCCAGCGTAAATGGCTGCGCCTGCGATGGCTGCGCAAGAAATGCCGCCGCTGCAAGAACAACGCCAACCGTGAAGCTGTATACAATTCGTCTCATGTCGTCTCCCGCGGAAACTCCGCGGAGGACATTATATCCAAGGGACGCTGACGCTTAGGTTGCACGCGTGGAGGCTATACTGGAAAGATGGCTCGCGAAATTCTCTTCGAGGGCTTCAGCCGAGACGAAATTCTACGTCTGCCTGCCGAGCAGATCGAGAAGCTTGTTCTCACAGGCGAACCAATTATTTTTTCGGCTGGAACCGCGCGCATCCTCGGTGAGTTTCGCTTACGAGATAACTATCTGCTTGTCACTCTCGCGCAGATCGAGGGAGGAGGCGAAGGTGTGCTCCCTTCTCTCTGGCTCCTGATCGAAGACTATGCGAGGTCACGGTCTCTCAAAGCCGTGGAATGGATTGTTCATGCGGTAAACTGCGCCAAGCCGAATCTAAAGCTCAAGCGGGTACTGGAGCGCAGGGGCTTTGTCATCCGCGAGATCGAAGGTGCATCAGCCTACTATTATCGCCAGCGATTTTAGGGAATCCACATTCATCTGCAGCGAAAAACCCCTAAGCCTCAAAGGGATCGGAGTTATCTATCTAACGACTGAGTCTGAGTACTGCTCCTCAGGCCCATTAAGCCCGCAGCGGCATGGAAATTGCATGACAAACCATCTGGAATAAGTTAAGTTTGAAATATGAAAACCGTGAATGTGGAGTTGCCCTCAGCACTGCTGAAGGCCGCAAATCTCGAGGAGGCCAACATATCTCAAGAGGCGGCCCGATTGCTGGCGCTCGAACTCTATCGCGAGGATAAAGTCTCCCTGGGGAGGGCTGCTGAACTATGCCAGACGCCGCTCGCGACCTTCATGGATTTTGTTGCGAAACACGGTGTGCCTCCACTGCGATACAGCTTTGAGGAACTGGAAGAAGAACACCGGCCTACTGACCGCCTTGGCGCGTGACAGTCGTCGCAGATTCCTCTCCGCTGATTATTTTGGCAAAGCTTGGTTGCTTTGACCTGCTCAACAAGCTTTATCCACATCTCTACATTTCTGCAGAAGTTCATCGCGAAGTTGTCATCGCTGGCGCGGGCTTGCCAGGAGCATCAGAAGTTGCGAAATCACAATGGATTGAAGTAAAGCATCTGCTGCACCCAGGAGACCTGCCGGCAGTCCAACAAAAGTTTGGCCTTGGTGTTGGAGAACTCAGCACAATTCTTCTGGGTAAGGAACTGAAGGCAGACGCGGTGCTCCTCGATGACTATCATGCGCGCAAGTTGGCGAAAGAAGAAAATCTGCGTGTACGTGGCAGCATAGGCCTGCTCGAAGCATTTTACCGACGAGGCTACTTATCCGATCTTCGAGGGGTCTTTCAGCAGCTTATAAGTCATAACGTTTACATTGACAGACGATTGTTGAACAGGCGGTTGCTGGCTTTGGGCATCACGCCTCTTTGAGTAGTTGAGTCCTCGTCATGGTTCGCGAAATCCTTTTCAAAGGATTTCAGTCCGCGGGAAAACTCCACTCC
>QIAW01000409.1 GCA_003225655.1 Acidobacteriota bacterium | reverse complement strand
GGGATCTTTGGTGTAAGGACGCCCATAGACGATCGTGATCCGATTTCCATCAATGACGGCGCTCATAGTTTCGTGAGGGCTAAGGCGTTTTTGCTGTGCCATTATCGGAAAAGCGCAAAAAATGGCGGTGATTGCGATAATCAATTTGAATGAACGCTTTCTCATGATATCTCTCTCCGGGTTTGGTTTGTGCCAGGATTGGCAGGAAATTCTGTCGCGATGAAAAACGTGCTTGCCATCGAGTCGTGTGCAGCTCTCAAAAAACGAAAGAGATGAGTCCTCCCTGGAGGTTTTGTTCTCAAGCGATATATTCCCGAATATACTCGTTGTCGGAGTGCACCAACTCGTGCGCGGTGCCATCAAAGATAACCTTTCCCTCTCGCAGGATGAGAAATGTAGTATGCAGATCGCGCTTGGAGCCTTCGGCCAGCGGCAGCATCTGGTTTTTCTCGGTATCGAAATAAGAGCTGGCCATAATGAAGGCGTCCTGCAGGCGGTGCGTGACCATCAGCGCGCTGGTTTTGTAGATGTCGCGCTGCTTCACGATGAGCTCGATGATGCGGGTAGAAGTGATGGGGTCAAGGCCGGCCGTGGGTGAGTCGTAGAGCAGCACCTCGGGCTGAGTGATAATCGCCCGCGCGATGGCCACCCGGCGACGCATGCCTCCGGAAAGCTCTGGCGGCAGCAAATCCAGTGTATGTTCCAGCTCCACGAAGCGCAGGGCCTCAATCACGCGCTGGCGAATCTCGTCCGCTGGAATGTAACCTTCTTCGATGAGGCGGTAGGCGACGTTTTCCTCCACCGTCAGCGAATCGAACAGCGCGCTCTCCTGAAAGACCATGCCGATCTTACGGCGCAGGTCGAAGAGCTCTTCTTCCGGCATGCTGGTGACTTCGTATCCCAACACAAAGATCTTGCCCCGGTCGGGTTTAACCAACCCCAACGCCATTTTCAGGATGGTGGATTTTCCCGATCCGGCAACGCCCAGCAACGTTTTGGTTTCGCCGCGCGCCAGCTCGAATGAGATCCCTGACAGCACCTGTTTGCCTTCAAACTCGATGGCCACGTCTTCAAACACAATGGCCTTATGGCGCGACTCTTCGAGCCGGGTGTCATTGTGCGGGATGGAGACGGTGTGGTTCACGTGACGACCATCAACAACCGGGTAATCAGGAGATTGACGAGCAGGATGAGCACCGATGCGGTTACCATGGCCTGCGTCGTCGCCCGGCCCACGCCCTGGGTGCCGCCCTTGGCAGTGAGCCCGTAATAACAGCCTACGGTCGCAATCACAAAACCGAACAGGATGGGCTTAAGCAACCCCATCTCGATATCGTCGTATTCCAGCCTCTGGTACGAGGAGGCCCAATACTGACTGGAATCGAGGCCGAGCAGGAAGTAGGAAACAATAAATCCGCCAATCACCCCCAGCAGGTCGCTGATGATGGTGAGAAAGAACAGCATCACCACGGTGGCAATCACCCGCGGGGTGACCAGTTTTTTTGTGGGGTCGGTTCCCAGGGCGCGCATGGCGTCGATTTGCTCGGTCACCTTCATGGATCCCAACTCGCTGGCCATGCCTGAGGCGTTGCGCCCGGCCACCATGAGCCCGGTCAACACCGGTCCCAGGTCGCGCACCATGGAAAAAGAAACCAGCTCTCCAGTCAGGGAAAGCGAGCCGAATTTCTGCAATGTGCTTGAAGTCTCGAGGGCCAGGACGGCGCCGGTGAAGAAGCCGGTGAGCACCACGATGGGTAGAGAGCCGACGCCGATGATATCGGCCTGCTGGATTGTATCTGCCAGATAGCGCGGCTGGCGGAACAGATTGGCGATGGAGCGCCCGGCCAGCAGGGAGTAGTCCTGCACAGCCAGCACCATATCTTTCACATATTCAGTTGGAGAGTACAATTCCATCGAAGCTCGGAATATAACAGAGTGCCGCTTGCTCCGTAAAATGCGTGATGCCGAAGAGTTACTCTTTCGTGCTCTTACGGCGGATTTCGATGTTCAGCCGCTTGATTTTCTGATTGAGTGTCGAAAGGGGAATGCGGAAGCGGTTCGCGGTTTCGGTCTGGTTCCAGTCGCATTTTTCCAGCATATCGAGAATGACGCGCCGCTCGCAGTCTTCCATGATGTCGAACAGCGAGGCATCCGGACGATACTCTACGAGCTGCGATGTGCGGCCCCGCCCGATGACCTCGTCAGGAAGCATGTCGGGGCCGATGTGCGTGCCGGAAGAGAGCACAACCGCCCGTTCCATCACGTTTTCGAGTTCGCGCACATTGCCCGGCCAGGCATGGTCCATCAGCGGACGCAGTGCCTCGGGCGTGAGTTGTTGGGCGGCGCGACCGTTTTCCTCCGCGAACTTCTTGATAAAGTGCGCCGCCAGCAGCGGAATGTCTTCTTTGCGCTCGCGCAGCGGCGGCAGGTCGACGGTGATGACGTTCAGGCGGTAATACAGGTCTTCGCGGAACTTGCCCTCGCGCACGGCCTGCCGCAAATCGACGTTGGTGGCGGCGATGATGCGCACATCCACCTGCACCTCCT
>QIAW01000408.1:3523-7643 GCA_003225655.1 Acidobacteriota bacterium | reverse complement strand
CTCGAACCACAGCCGCCACACGCCCGTGATGGCAACAGGCTGATTGTCGCCTTCATCCTGATGGACGGCGGTGACCGCGGCGGTTTCGCTGCCGGCGGCGGCGTTCATGATTTCCGCCACCATGGGAAGCCCGACCTGCTGCTGCGCGCGGCCGGCCACGTGCATATCGCCATCAGCTTTTGCGGGATTAGGGTGGGGGTGAGCGTGGTCCACGATCAATGACGCGTCAATGGTGGCCCGGTTCTTGAACTTCTCGATGAACGCTCTCTTCAGTGTGACGGTGCCGGCAAAGATGGGTGCTGATGTTAACAGAAGAAGTCCCAAGATGCTTAAGCTGCTGAAGCGCGCGACGGTTGAAGAGTTCTTCATACGCCTGCCCCTTTGGCGGCAACCTGCGCCGGTGGAGGCGGTGGCTGTGCCGAGGCGCGATCGGGCGCTTTGCCGCTGTTGCGGATATTGATGAATTTGTTGAGCATGTCGAACCAGAAGGGCGCGCCCATGCTCAGAGCCACCAGGGTGAAGAACAACCCCAGCAGATGCGAGCCCCACCAAGAAAGCTTATTGGAGCTTAGCTGCATCTCTGCCATGTCGGCGCTCCAGGTAGGCAGTAGATCTCCTAATAATTCTTTTTCGGATGCGGTGAGGGCCTGCTGCTCGACCTTCAACACCGTGCTGCTCTCAGGATTTTGTGGGTCGGCATATTCCACCAGCGGCGTGGCGCCGTCGTGCTGCTCGGCTTGGGCGCGGGCCTGGGCGGCGTCTACCACCGCACTGCGCACTGCCTGGTTGACCCAGAGCGCCTTGCCGATGCGGAAGGTATCCGCGTTGGTGGAAAGCGTAATTGCCAGCGCGATGATCCAGATCCACAGCGTAGTTTTGCGCTTGTAGCAGCCGGAGACGCGGTCCATGGCGTCGTCATACCAGTCTTCAATCTTCTGCTGATTGGTGGCCAGGTGGGTGTGTGTATCAGCGAGTACCGTGGACAAGACCTTATTCAAATGCGGGTTGGTTTTGGTCAGGCCATCGAGCAGAGCGGTCGCGTCGCCGGCGGACTTGCCCTCGCCGGTAAGGATATCCATTAGCGCGAGGGAAAATTTTTGCGCAGGGATATACGAAGGCTGGCTGCCGCCGGGAGAAAGAGACTTAATCAGAGGATGGGAATAGAGCTTCTCTTTCAGATTGGCGTCTCCCAGCAGAGTACCGATGGCTTGCGTCAGCATGTCACCACGGCGCCCGGTCAGGGCGGCAATGGCCTCGTTGACGGTGCTGCAGATGAGAGAGAGAAGCAAGTAGAGAAAACAGAGTCCGATCGCGACCTCGAGAATAGGCAGTCCGAACATAGGCCCCCCTTTGCGAAGTTCAACCCAGTCAGCCAATAGTGCATTGACAGAGGATTATGAATCATCGCTGCAGGAATAAATTTTGCACATCATAGCACCGAATCGGGCAGAATCAAGGATTCAGAAGCGTGAATGCCCGGGCGGGTTCCGGAATGGGAAGTTTGACAGAAAAGGGAATTTACAGCCTGGCGAGCGCCTTTTGCGCGAGCTGGGGTCCAACCACGCTGGTCTGGCCTTTGGTCATACCCCGCATGTCGATGGTGACGTAGGCATCACCGTTACGGGCAGAGAACTCCTGTCCCATGGCCCAGGAGATGGACTCATCGCCAACCTTGGACACTTTCTCGGAGCCTCCGATCAGTGCGTTTCCGGCCCTGAGGCCAGAGAAAACGGAATCGGCCCCATGCCCGCCCGCTTCAACAATAAGCACGTTAAAACCATCTTTCGCCCGATACATGCAGTGTGAGCTGTCACTGTGCTGTGATTCGACGGCACTCGCTTGAATGGCTGCCGCAACCTCGCCGTTGGTAAGCAGCGAGCAAGGATCGAACGGGCCGGCAACGGCGCTCTGGTGTGCTTCGCCGCTCGGACTGCCCTGACGGTTGCAGCCGAGGGCGGCGAAGCAAGCTGCCAGAGCCAGGCTGATCACGAGTCGAGGTAGAAGCGGGCGGGGCAACTCGACGATGACTTCGCCGCACAGATCTTCCCTGTCTTGAATTTTACTTGCGCTGTAGAAGACCAGCCTGCGCCTGACAATACTCTCGATGATCAGGCGAGCGGCTCCTATAAGTTCATGCAGCAGCTTCTCGGCAACGGCTGCCTGATCGCACGCCAGATAGCTCTGCAATAAAGAATCTGGGGGCAAGCTACGCTGGCTGGGGCTCCGACCCTGTTCCTGTTGCGTCACAGCCTTCTAAGTTTGCCCATGAGCAGTGGCGGTGTCCAGTGCTATTTCTGCAGGGTTTCGTCAATCTGGATGACGGGTCCTTTTTCTACGTTCAAATTCTTGTGCAAGGCCTTATAGCCGGGCAGGCGCAGGGTGAGTTCATAGGTACCGGGAGGAAGCGAGAGCTTGGTGGGCGTGGTCTTGGAATACAACTCGCCGTTGACAGAGATTTCAGCTCCACGCGGGGCGGTGTGGATTTCGATGTTGACTCTGTCGCCGCCTGCGCCAAAGAAGCGCGCCAACGGATTGGTATGGGTTTCTTTTGCTTTTGCCAGGTCCAGCGGTTTCAAGGTAGGCGCAAAAGTGTAGGGCTGGCCTTCCTGCAGGTCCACGTTGGTGGTGGGCTTAGCACGACCTGTGCCGGCGTGGTGCGGGCGGTTTCTCTATCATCAATAACGATGGCCGCGCCCGGGGGATCGCTGCTGATGGAAGCAACGGCGGTGCTGTTAACCGCCTTCAAAGTGACGGGTAAAAATGCCGGACGCCCGGCCTTCACTTCGACCACACGGGTCTCACTGGCGTAACCATTCTTGCTGAAGATGACGGTGTGCGGACCGGGCGAGACTGCGGTTGCGGTGAACGGAGTGCGCCAGTCGGACTGGCTCACGCCATCAATCTTCACGTCGGCGCTGTCGGGTTGGGTGCTCAACACCATCTCTCCCAGGTTCATCATCGCGGAGGTATGCTTGGGACTCAGGCTGGCAGTGTGACGCGGTTTTTGCCACGGGCTCGGTTCCCTTGGCTCCTCAAGCGATGGGGCTTGCGAGGAAGCGAGCGGCGTAGGAGTGGGGGCGCTCTCCGGCGCCAGTGCGAGCGGCGTTTCTTCAGTCCCTGCCGCATTTTTCTGTTGCAGCAGGCGCTCCATCTCTGCTCTTTGCCTGGCCTGCTCGTGTTTTACGTAGGCGATAACGCCTGACACGACCACAATCACAACCGCCAAAACTGCGATCACGACGGGCAGCAGGGGAATGGATTTCTGCGCCACCAGTGGCTTTTTGCCGGGCACGCGGCCCATCACGGCTTTGGGAGTGGCGGGCGTCCCGTTGCGGGCCCGCTGTGGCGGCGTTGTCCTGGCCGGAGCGGGGGCGGCGGCCGCCTGCTGCGGGAAGTTGAAAACCGCCGCCGGGATCGGCTTGGGCGCATCTTCCGCCTCCGCCTCGGAGACGCTTTCGTGATTTTCCAGGGCCTGCACGAGGTCAGCTCCAAGCTGGTAGCGAGTCTGAGGATTCTTGGCCAACGCTTTCAGAACCACCCGGTTTAACCCAGGATGAATCGCTGGATTCAACTCCCGCGGCGGAATGGGCTCCTCGTTGACGATCTTATAGATAATGGTGGTGATGTTGTCGCCGGCAAAGGGCTTTTCCCCGGTCACCATTTCGTAGAGGATCACGCCGAAGCTGAACAGATCAGAGCGGCCATCCAGCGGCTTGCCCTTTACCTGCTCCGGTGACATATAGTTGGGCGTGCCCAGGACTTCGCCGGTCGAGGTCATGCTGCCGCCGGCCTTGGCGATGCCGAAATCCATGATTTTCACAGTACCGTTGGGAAGCATCATGATGTTGGCCGGTTTAATGTCGCGATGCACGACACGCTGCGCCGAGGCGGCGTCGAGTCCCGCGCAAATCTGGCGCGCGAGATCAAGCACTTTCTCCATGGTCAGGGCGTGCTCCTGCAGCAGGAGTTGATACAGGGTTTTTCCTTCGATGTATTCCATGGCCATGTAGAACAGGCCATTGATCTCACCGGCGTCATAGATGGTGACGATGTTGGGATGATTGAGCACGCCGGCCAGGCGAGCCTCATTGCGGAAGCGCGCCAGCAGCTCGCTGGTTTC
>QIAW01000408.1:0-3483 GCA_003225655.1 Acidobacteriota bacterium | reverse complement strand
GGATCCAGGGCCTTGTACACTATGCCCATGGCGCCCTTGCCTAACTGGCCCACTATCTCATAGCGCCCGATTTTTTCCAGAGCCATTCCTGTGCTCATATGGCATACAACCAGCGGCTTCGGTTCAAATCCGCACGGATTTCAGCAGCAAAGAGGAAGTACAGCACCTGATGCAAAGACACCTACCCGCGCTTACCGAAAGATACCTACCTCGAAGGGGGGAGTCTAGCCTGACCTGCTGACTAGATTACACCAAAAGCACCGGATTATTGGAGTACTGTTTGCTGTTTAGGTGCGCAAAGTTCTGCCTCTGGATTCCGCAAGTTACAGGTAAATTAAGTGAAATGGACCGGCCAGGAGCGGCCTCGGCCCCGCGCAAACCAAGTTTGCGCCCCCGACGCGTCTGCGTACGTCGCCCTTGCCGCTGTGAATCCCGTAAGTCAGCGATGTTTTGCTTGTAGCTTGGAGCTTGCAGCTTGGAGTGGTTTTGCCTGCTGCCATTGGCGGTAGGCTTCGCTCTTGGAGACGCCGCGCTCTTTGGCGACGAATTTGAGAGCGGCTTTTTCATCTAGATTCTGCTCGTGCATGAGCTCGGCCATTCGTTGCCGCAGGGTTTGGGTTGTGGAGACAGTGCTCTCGGCGCGCTCGTCAGCTTTTCCGATCAGCAGAGTAATCTCGCCGCGAACTTCTTTTTGCTGCAGTTGCGCGAAGAGGTCCTGGGCACGCCCGCGCAGGAACTCTTCATGCAGTTTGGTGAGTTCGCGCGCAATCACCACGGGACGCGAGGGACCGAGCACTGCAACGATATCCTGCAGGGTCTCGACTACGCGGTGCGGCGCCTCGTAAAAAACTTCGGTCTGTGAAGAGGAGCGGATTTCTTCGAGGATGCGGCAGCGCTGTCCTTGCCTGGCGGGCAGGAAGCCGTGAAAGCGAAAAGAATCTGTGGGCAATCCGCTGGCGGCAAGACCAGCCAGGAGCGCCGAAGGGCCGGGAATGGGAATAACTGGAACCTTCCGCTCCAGAGCTTGCAAGACAATGCGATATCCCGGGTCTGAGATTGCGGGCATGCCTGCGTCAGAGACTATAGCAATTGTTCGTCCCTGCTGCGCCTGGGCGGCGAGTTCCTTGGCGCGGGCAGCTTCGTTGTGCTCGTGATAACTGATGGTCGGCGTGGTAATGCCAAAATGATTCAGCAGCTTTTGTGTCTGGCGAGTGTCTTCGCAGGCTATCAGGTCGGCTTCTTTCAAGATGCGCAGCGCGCGCAGGGTAATGTCTTCCAGGTTGCCGATGGGCGTGGCCACCAGGTAGATCGTGCCGGTATTTTTCTGCTCTGTGGCCATGGCCATTCATTGTAGCGCCGAGGTTCATCGAGTATCCTGTGGAGCGTCTAACCAGGAATGCCTTGGAGCGAATTGATGAACCGGAAAGCTTTCGCACAGACCATGCTTCTTTTGGGCACAGTCTTTTGCTGTGCGGTTGCTGCCAGCCAAACCGGCGCGAACACTGATGTCACCCTCGACCGCCTGGCTAAAGCAGCCAAGGTCTATTTCCGAGATACCGCTGAGTTGCCGATGAATATAGCAGTGACCACGGTTGTAACAGACGCAGCCGGAAAACTAAAAAGGCAGTCGCAGGGATCGGTTGATTTCCTCTTCCACGGGTATAACCCTCGCTCTGACAAAGGCACATTCACAGTGAGTGCTGGAATCTTCAAACGAGGGGCCATGAAAGAAAGCATGGGCGGCAATAATGCGGTGGTGTTTGCCGGGCTCATGTTGAGAGATGGACTGCAGGCTACGCCTTCGCCTGAAATCCTGCAGCCCGCCGGAGCAGGCCAGCCTTTCATCGTGAGACTCAATGCCACGCAATGTCAGGCGTTCAAGCTGAAAGAAAGCTCGCTGTTCCCAGGGAATTATTGCGGACGTTGGGAGTACCGCCTTACGGAAAGCGGCAACGACCTCAGATTCGAGCACTTCAGCTTTGACAGCGCCGGGCTTCCAACGCAAGCAAAGATCGCGTACCTGGGAGATGTCCAGGTGCTGGGGTTTCATTTTGATGAGGACTTTCAGCAGGCATTCTTGCCCGGCGACGCCAAGCCTTTTCTTTTGCCAACGCAGGTTGTAACCACGATTACTACAGACAGGGGCATGATCACGATCACGAATCAATACGCGCCAAAAGATGAGAAGGCGGTATCTCAAACAAAATAGAATCTCTGATCATTCCAAGGAATTCGGCAATTTTCCGTCTGGCAGGCATCCTCGCGAATCGTTGTCTGACTCCAAGGTCCTCGCCAGAAAGACCAATATAGTCAATAAAATCATGGTTTTAGCCCTGCGAGAATGAGATCATGTCTCTAACAAATATTTACTAACCAGGTCTGGATTTCCAGGGTGTCGAGCAGTACGATACCGATGTAAGTGGTTACTTACTTAAGTAGGGGGCAGACTATGAAAGTGATCAGGGTTCTTGCACTGTTATTGGCTGTTGCCGGGCCGGGAGCCGCTGCCGCCTTATCCTCGCAATCCCAATCATCACCGACAGACAGCGAAATCGCCGCCGAAGTGCAAAAACGCATTGATGCAGATGCCACGATCCGCTATGAAAAAGTCACCGTCAATTTCAACAATGGCGTGGCAACGCTCTCAGGAAATGTGGATAGCGACGCAGCGCGCACAGCGGCGGCCAACGATGCGGCGCAAGTGGCGGGGGTGAAGACGGTGGTCAACAATCTCCAAATCGGCGCCGAAACCATCGCAGCCATACAGCCGCCACAAGCGGTTCCGGCAATCGAGAAGCCGAACAGCAACAACGGCTCTGTGGTGGCGAATAATCCCCCGCCGGCGCCGCAGCCAGTCACTCTTCCAGCAGGGACTAAACTCGATATCCGCATGTACGATGAGGTGAGCTCGCAAACCGTTCGCGTGGGAGACCTGTTCCGAGGGTCCATCGCCTTTCCGGTTATGGCCGGAAGCGCCATCGCCATTCCTGCGACGGCCGAGGTGCAAGGCAGGGTGGTCGCAGTGAAACCTGCGCGAAGTTTTGGCAGGGCTGCCGTGTTGACCTTGCAACTGACGAAACTGGTGATGAATGGGACCAGCTATCCTCTTCAGACCGGTTCCTGGAGCCGCTCTGGACGCGGAGCAGCCGGAACCATTGCCGCCGAAACAGGGGGTGGCACCGCGTCGGGAGCTGTCGTGGGCGCAGCCGTTGGCGGCGGCAAGGGCGCCGGCATTGGCGCGGGCATAGGCGCGGCGGCAGGCGTGCTGGCCGTGGGCCTCACCAAAGGGGAGCCGATCATAATCATGCCGGAGGCGGTGATCAGTTTTACCACCCGGAGTCCGTTGGATCTAAGGTGTTACTCCGGCAGACGGTCGCCCGGCGGCTTCGCCAACAACCAGATAAAACCCGTTTGGGTGAAGGTGCAATGGCTGGATGGAGATCATCGTTCCCCGAGATGAAGCGTCTCTCTCCGATTCTTCAT
>QIAW01000406.1 GCA_003225655.1 Acidobacteriota bacterium | reverse complement strand
TTTTTCATGATCTGCAACAAAGCGTGGACCAGGGAAAACTCAAGCCGCCGGTTTGGAATGACGAGCTTTATCTTGAATATCACCGCGGCTGTTACACCACCCAGGCTGAGACCAAAAAGCTGATTCGCCAGAGCGAGGAGCTGCTGCAAAACGCGGAGAAGTTTGCTTCACTCTCTTTCCTCGAAAAGCATTCCTATCCGCAGAGTGAGTTTGAGGAGTCCTGGAAGAAAGTCCTGTTCGATCACTTCCACGACATCATGCCGGGCTCAGGGGTTGCGGTGAACTATGTGGATGCGGCCCGGAACCTGCGTGAAGTCGAGCTCCAGGGAGAGAAGGCCCTTCACGCATCTCTTGATGAGCTTGCTGCCCACGTCAACACCCAGGGCGCCGGGGTTCCCGTCATTATCTACAATCCGCTCTCGTGGGAGAGGACTGAGCCCGTAGTCGTTGAAGCGCAAATGCCGGCAGCGGTCCAACACGTAGAAATCCAGGACGCGTCAGGCAAGCCTCTGCTCTCGCAGGTAATCTCCACTGATGCGGCCACACATCGCGTCAAGCTGCGCGTGCTGGCTGCCAAAGTACCGGCACTCGGCTACAAAGTGCTTCGCGTTGTCTCTTCAGCAAACACTGCAGGCACCGTCTCCCCTTTAAAGGCAAGCACAACCACGCTTGAGAACGAATTCTTGACGCTGAAAATTGACCCGAAAACAGGATGCATCACCAGTTTGATCAACAAATCTGACGGGAAAGAAATCCTCGCGGCGGGAGGCTGTGGCAACTTGCTGCAAGCTTTTGTCGATAAGCCGGCTCGGCAAGATGCGTGGGAGATCAAGTTCGACGAAAAATCCTGGGACCTGAAAGAACCGCAAGAAGTAAAACTGGTGGAAAGCGGCCCGGTGCGGGCAACGGTCCAGGTGAAACATAAGTTCCAGAACTCGACCATTGTGCAGGAGATCAATCTATATGCCGGTGTGCCGCGCGTAGATATCAATATGCACGTTGACTGGCACGAGCATCACATCCTGCTCAAGGCAGCATTCGCGGCCGACGTGCAGAGCAACTTCGCTACCTACGAGATTCCCTACGGCGCCATCCAGCGGCCGACCACGCGTAACACGCCGGCCGAGCAGGCAAAATTTGAAGTCCCTGCCCTGCGCTGGGGCGACCTCTCCGACGCCACCCACGGATTCAGTCTGTTGAATGCGAGCAAGTACGGCTACGACGCCAAGGCGAATGTTATCCGCCTGTCGCTGCTGCGATCAGCCACCTACCCAATGGACGCGAAGATGACCCTGCCGCGGTCACAGACCAGGGCATGCACGACTTCACATATGCGCTGTATCCGCACACCGGCGATTGGAAGGCGGGCAACACCATGCAGCAGGGTTATGCGTTGAATTATCCGATGATTCCGATATCGGCCAGCCTGCATGATGGCTCTTTACCCGCGCAACATTCCTTTGTGAACATCGAACCGAACAACGTGATTCTGACGGTCATCAAGAAATCGGAAGACCGCGATTCCCTCATCTTACGTTTCTACGAATTCACCGGCCAGCAAAGCCAGGTGCGGCTCCGCTTGCCAGAGAAAGCTGTTCGCGCCTTCGAAACCAACCTGATGGAAAAACAGGAGCATGAGATTGCTTTGGAAGCCGGCGGGCGTGAACTGGTGGTACCCACCGGCCCTTATGAGATCAAAACCGTGGAGGTTTCGTTCTCTGCGCAGCCTTAGTCAACAGGAACCAGGACTGGAAAGGAGAGGCGTTTGACTGCTTCCAGTAGCGAGACCCTGAGCAACGCAGTTGTGCGTGGAATGCGCTGGTGGATTGCCGGCCTGCTCTTTCTGGTCACAGTCATCAATCTTGTCGATCGCAGCACGATCGGGGTGCTGGCGCCCATTATTACGGCACAGCTTGGACTGAGTAACCTGCAGTTCGCCAGCATCAATATCTGGTTCCAGGTCCCCTATGCGTTGAGCCAGGCACTTTCAGGAAAACTTTTCGACCGCATTGGAACACGCCGCGGTTTCTCCCTGGCGGTATTGCTCTGGTCGCTGGCTGCGATGGGCCATGCGTTTACCCGCGGCCTAACCAGCCTTAGTTGCCTGCGCTTTCTTCTAGGGCTGGGCGAGGGCGGCAACTGGCCGGGCGCGGCCAAGGTGATCGCCGAATGGTTCCCTATTCGGGAACGCGCACTTGGAATTTCTCTGGTCAATGCGGCGTCAGCCATCGCTTTCATTGTGTCTCCGCCCCTGGTTGTCTGGCTACAATCGCAATATGGATGGCGCACAACATTTCTTGCAACCGGCGCACTTGGGTTTGGCTGGCTGGTATTATGGCTGCTGTTCTACCAGGTGCCGGAGCGGCAACCCCTGCTTAGCGCAACCGAATACGCGCTGATCCGGCAAGACCGCGATCTCTCGCCCTCGACGCAGCCTACCCCATGGCTGGAGCTTTTCAAGTATCGTCAGGTATGGGCCATTGTGCTGGGGCGCTTTCTTGCCGACCCTGTCTGGTGGCTCTATATCACCTGGCTTCCGCTGTATCTTTACAATGTACGCGGTTTCAGCCTGAAACAGATTGGCCTCTCCGCCTGGGTCCCCTATGTTGCCGCAAGCGCCGGAAGCATTGCCGGCGGCTGGGCGTCGGGTTTTTACATTGCCCGCGGATGGAGTGTGAACAAGGCACGAAAAACCGTGATCCTGCTGGCCGCGCTGCTGATGCCCGCAAGCATCTTGGCTGCCTATGTCCGCAGCCCCATCGCCGCGCTCGCGCTTATCAGCGTGGTGTTGTTTGGCTTTCAGGCCTGGATCGGCAACGTGCAGACCATGCCCAGCGACTTTTTTCCGGAAGCCGTGGTTGGCTCCGTTGCGGGGCTGGGCGGGCTGGGCGCCGGGGCGGGAACCATTCTGTTTACGTTGACGACGGGATTGGTTGTAGACCGCTTTCATTCTTATACGCCGATCCTGATTTCGGCCGTGGCGCTGGGCGGTCCCATTCGGCGATGTACCATGAAAAGTTGAAGCCGAGTCGGCAAAAAAGCAGGTTTCGAAAAATCAAAGGTGGATGGTGACATGGTTAACGTAACAGACAAGCTGGCAGTAGTCTCAGGCGGAGCGCGGGACATAGGCCGTGCAATCTCATTACAGTTGGCAAAATGCGGCGCTTCCGTCGCATTCTGCTACCGCGACAGCACTGAGCAGGCAAAGGAGACTTTAGAATGCCTAAGTCAAATCGGGGTCAAGGCGCTCGCGGTTCAAGCGGACCTTACGCAGCGGAGCGACACCGAGGCATTCATCGCCAAGGTGCAGAGCACGATGCAACAGCCGATTGACATCCTGGTCAACAATGCCGGCGGAATGTGCGGCCGAAAAAAGATCGAAGAAATGGAAGAGGAGTTCTGGGACCTGGTCATTGACCTGAACCTCAAGAGCACCTTTCTGCTGACCAAAGCCGCATTGCCCTACATGAGCGATGGCGGCGCCATCGTCAACGTCTCATCGCAGGCCGGGCGCGATGGCGGCGGGCCGGGGGCGGTGGCCTATGCCACTGCCAAGGGAGCCATCATGAGTTTCACCCGCGGATTGGCGAAGGAGCTCGGCCCCCGAAGTATCCGGGTGAACGCTATTTGCCCCGGCATGACCAAGACAAAGCTGCAAGACACCTTCACCAAGCAGGAGGTACGCGAGCGCGTTGCCGCTATGACGCCCTTGGGAAGGCAGGCCGACGCCTCTGAAATAGGCACGTTAGTCGCTTACCTGGCATCGAGCGGGGCATCGTACGTCAACGGCGCATCCGTTGATATCAATGGCGGATTTTGCTTCTCATAAGTCAATTTTGGGGCGAGGGAGGGGGTACAAGTAACTAGCCGATCAGGCGCTCATGATGTTGCCCGAAGCCGCGTCATTGCTGGCGAAAATGGAGGTGCGGGTGGGGTACTAGCTCGACTCCGCATACCCTGGGTTCGCCACCTACCCTTGTTCTGAATTTCAACGGGCATGATCTGCGGACACCTTAGGCAGGCCATGAAAAATGGGCCGACAGTGAACCCCTTTCTGCTAAACGATATTCGGATTGTCAAAGATCAAGCTCTTCAAGGAGTTACCAGCATTTTCGAGGCAAAGACCGATAAAGTAAACACCGCACTCTGAAGACGGCCAGTAGAATGATGACTGAAATTGCTCAAGAATTGACGAAGTGATACCACGTTTTGGGCAAGCTGTAATCCCGCAATAGGTGTCGCCCCTCAAAACTCCCTTACGGAGAGTGAGAAATTCCCATTGGTCCGATTTAAGCCGCGGGTGGTTCCAATTTCCATCGGAGATCCCTCGCCTACGGCTCCAGGATGACGATTTCTTGAGGATCAGAGCCACTTCTTTTGGTCTACGCATCCAACTATGTCTCGGCGCCAGACCGTGATTTGAGACAGTTTACCGCTATTAGGTAAACGTTAACCCCTCTGTTAAATCCCTATAAATAATCGTTTACCCTGGCGCAATTTTGCTTGACAACAGCAGCTTCTCTGGATAGACTCCGGCCCTGCTGTTGGCGGTATCTCCGCGTCCGGCGTGCTGGATGGGCACGCCGTGGACGCGGGGTTCGATCCCCGCCGCACAGGCCAAGCAAGCAGGAAGCAACGCGCCGCGCACGTCCTCAGGGTTCTCAGAGCGAGAGTGCCCGATAACAATTTTCTAATTCAACCTGAAGGACAAGGATGGGACGATGAAAATACGAACTGGCTTCCCTCTTCGAGTGATGATGGCGGTTGCCGTCATTTTGACCATGGTATCTGCAGCCTGGGCACAAGTGAATGTCCTGACCAGGAACTACGACAACCAGCGCACGGGGGCCAACCTGTCTGAGAGCATTCTCAACAGCTCGAACGTGAATCCCGCGCAGTTCGGAAAACTCTTCATGCTGCCGGTAGATGACCAGGTTTTTGCCGGCATACTCTATGTGTCGAACCTTTCGATCGCAGGCGGCATGCACAACGTGATTTTCGTAGCCACAGTCAACAACACGGTCTACGCCTTCGATGCGGACACCTTCGGCCCCCCACTATGGCAGCGCAGCTTCAACGGCGCCGGCCGTCCGACGCACAACAACGAAGTGGGCCAGGCTTGCGGCACGTACAGAGACTTTCTGGGCAATGGAAATTTTGGCAACCTTGCCAACATCGGCATTGTTGGCACTCCCGTGATTGATGGAACCACGCATACGATGTACTTCGTGGCCCGCACGGTCGAAGGTACGGCCACCATGCAAAGACTGCACGCCATTGATATCACCACGGGCCTTGAGCGCGCGGGCAGCCCGACGGTCATCGATCAGACTGTGACCTTCCCCGGAACGGGCGAGGGAGGTAACGGGACCGTAGTCATGTTCAACCCGGTAACAGCAAACCAGCGCCCCGGCCTGGCTCTTTCTCAGGGCGTGGTTTACGTAGGATGGTCTTCCTACTGCGACACTCATCCCTATCACGGCTGGATGATGAGCTTTGATGCCACCTCTTTGGCGCGACTTGGAGCCTTCAATACCACGCCGAACGGCGTCGGGGCTTCCGCCTGGATGTCGGGGGCTGCGCCTGCCATAGATGCCGCAGGCAACTTGTACATCACCACAGGCAACGGCTCCAATAATGGCACTACGGATTTTTCCGAATCCATGCTGAAGCTGGCGCCCACGACGCTCACGCTGACGGATTTTTTCACGGCCAGCAACTTCAACAACCTGGATAACACCGACCTTGACTTCAATCCCTCGGGACCGGTCCTGTTGCCCGGCACTAATTTTGTGACCACAGGCGCCAAAGAGGGCAAGGTTTACCTCGTGGATACCGGTAACCTGGGACACTTTGCCGCCGGCGATACCGAGATTCAACAGGTCTTGCAGGCCGTGGACCCCACCATTCGCGGCACGGGAACCCACCACATTCACAACGCCAGTCCGGTTTGGAACAGCCCTCAAGGAATGAATTTATACGTCTGGGGCGAGAACGACTTTCTGCATGGCTACCGCTTCGATCCGGTCGCGAAAATGTTTCAAGTGCCGTCGTTCAGCGACGGTGGTGTTCTGGCTCCTGCGGGCATGCCCGGCGGCCACATGGTAATTTCTGCGAATGGTAACACCCCGGGGAGCGGCGTATTGTGGGCCTCGATCCCGCGCAACGGCGATGCCAACCAGATGACAGTCGCTGGCCACCTGTACGCGTTCAATGCCGAGAACTTGAATCTGCTGTGGTCCAGCACCGGGCCGGGGGATGACACCCTGAATTTCGCCAAAGGCAGTCCACCGGTGGAAGCCAACGGCAAAGTGTTTCTGGCCTCACAATCGAATTTCGTCTCTGTTTACGGATTAAAGAGTGGGCCGCCGGTTTCCCTGAACCTGGCTCTCAATCGCCCCGCAACGGGAAGTCCAGTAACTGGCGGTGTGTCGTGCGATCCTGCTGACACGCCTGACAAGGCATTCAACGGCAGCGCCGAAGGCGGTCCCGCGGATAAGTGGTGCTCCGCGGCCACCAATCCCTTCCTGCAGGTTGACCTGGGCTCCAACTTCAGCCTCAACCGTTTTGTGCTTGAGTTCGCCGGAGCGGGAGGCGAGGACCTGGGGATGAATATTCAAAGCTACATGGTCCAGGTCAGCGTGGATGGAACCAACTTTGAGACCGTGGCCAACGTGACGGGCAACCTGTTCAGCATTGCCACGCATGACATCACGCCGGCCATCGGCCGCTTTGTACGACTGGTTGTGCTTTCGCCCACCAGCGCAACCAACCCGGCCTCCGTTTATGAATTTCAGGTTTACGGCACTGCGGCCCCAGCGACCCCTGATTACCTGGTTTCTGCGACGCCGAATTTCCAGACCGTTGCCGTCGGTGGCGTGGCCAGCTATACCACGGCCATAACGCCGGTCAATGGGTTCAGCGGAAGTGTGTCCCTGAGCGTGAGCGGGCTGCCTGCGGGAACTACCGGCAGCTTCACTCCTGCCTCCATCAGCGGTTCCGGCACTGCCACCCTGAATATTTCCGCGGCCGCTGCGATGGCCTTCGGGAGCTTCCCGCTGACCATTGCGGCTACTTCAGGCAGCACAACCCATAGCACGGTTGCATTCCTCACCGTGAATCGGAACGGCGCTGGAAGCGTGATCGTCGATCTTTCTTCCGTATACAACGTCGCCGGCATCGTAACCGACGGCACAATGTTCGACCCGAACGGCGGCCTCGATGGTGGCGGCGCCGCTTATTCAGCGAACCAACTGGGAGGGCCGTCGCTCAGCTTCACCGGGATTCCCTTCACCATTGGTCCGCCCAACGTGCCCGACGTAGTGAGCGGCATCACGGTTCCGCTGCCTGCGGGACAATTCTCGCAACTTGGTGTGCTGGCAGCCGCCGGTCAACGGCAATGCCTCTTCGGCAATCTTTACCGTCACCTATGCGGATGGCAGTACCGATCCTATTGTCCAAGGCGTCAGCGACTGGTTTACGCCGCAGAACTTCCCCGGCGAATCTGTAGCGGTTCCGATGCCCTACCGTGATAACTCCGACGGCACCAAGGACAACCGGCCGTTCAATCTGTATGCGTATTTCCTGCCACTCAATCCGGCCAAGACGGTGAGCAGTGTCACCCTGGCGGAACCACGAGCCATGGTGCTGGCGATGACCCTGCTGCCTTCGCATAGCACAACTCCGGACTTTGCCCTTTCTGCATTCCCCAGCAGTTTAAGCATCATTCCGGATACGACCGCAACCAGCACGATCACGGTAACGCCGCTCAACGGCTTCAGACATCGGGTCCATCTCTCGGTTTCGGATTTACCGAAAGGCGTGAGAGCGTTCCTTCGCCGGACGGGCAGAAATACGAGCAGGTTAATATTATTCGCCAATAAGTCCGCGCATGTGGGGACATTTGCCATCACCGTTACGGGAACATTTGGCGGCCATGGCGACGATGATGGTGACGATGACGGTGATGATGACAGCGCACGTGTGCTCCTGACCCATACGATTCATATCGCGCTCGACATCAGAGAAGAGGCAGCCTCACCCGTGCAGGTCGACCTGACCTCGGCGTTCATCAAGACGGGGATCTATACCGATGGCTCAACCTTCAGCGGCAGCGGCGGCTTCGACGGCGCAGGCGCCGCCTACTCGGCAAATCAGATTGGCTCGTTTGCCATAACTTTCGACGGCACCTTGTTCCAGCTTGGGCCGGCGAATGCTCCGGATGTGGTCCCCTCCGCGAACCAGGCTGTCGCCCTGCCCGCGGGCAAATTCGCTTCGTTGCAGATGTTTGCCGCGGCAGTGAACGGCGACCAGTCAGCGCAAATAGTGAAGGTCAATTACAGCGATGGCACCTCCGATTCGTTCACGCAGGGCTTCACCGACTGGTTTGCCCTGGCAGCGCACTTCCCGGGCGAGTCGATAGCAAAAGATGCCGGTTACAGGAACTTCTCAGGCGGCAACCACGGTCGCCATCATGTTGATATGTATGGCTACCTGTTCCCCCTCAACAGCTCCAAGACTATAACCAGCGTTACCTTGCCGAACGATGACAACATTGGAGTACTGGCCATGACGCTGGTCCCACAGGCTTGCATCTATGCGCTGAACCAGACCGCCGCAAATGGATTGACGTTCAACGGACCGTTCAACGTCAACGTCGATTGCGGGGTAGCGGTGAATTCATCGAGCGCCACGGCTTTGAACCTGACCGGCACCGGAACGCTTACGGCAGAGAATATCCAGGTCGTTGGTGGAGTCGCTACCAATGCTGGCGTCACCATTTCTCCCGCACCGAGTGTGGGCACCCTAGTGCAGCCAGATCCATTCCGCTTCCTGAAAGCGCCAGCAGCCGCGACTAGCTGCGACCATACCAATTTCATGGTCCACGCTGAAGAAGCCAGGCTTGAACCCGGAACCTACTGCAACGGGATCACGATCATGGGTGGAAAAGAAGAGGCGGATGTCAGGTTCAAACCCGGTACCTACGTTCTCGCCGGGGGCGGCTTGAACGTCAAGGGCCACAGCCGTCTGCGCGGCGACGGAGTCACATTCATCCTGACACAGGGACTTGGCTTCACCTATGGCCCAGTCTCGGTGGATAGTTCGGTTGTCTCCACGCTTACCGCGCCGCACAGCGGGCCGATGGAAGGCATTCTCTTCTTCCAGGATCCCGCGGTCGGAGCAGGAGCGGCCAGCGC
>QIAW01000405.1:1067-17014 GCA_003225655.1 Acidobacteriota bacterium | reverse complement strand
TCAACGGCGATGGCGTGACCATCGGCATTCTCTCCAACAGCTTTAACATCAGCGGCTCGAAAGACAAGGCGCTGGACGACGTAAATAGTGGAGACCTGCCCAATACGACGGCAATTCCGGGTGGAGAGGGTCTCAAGTTCCTGATGGAGTTCCATCCTAATGCGTCTGATCCTCTGACTATGGATGAAGGCCGGGGCATGGCGCAAATCGTGCATGGCGTCGCGCCGAAGGCTTCGCTGTGCTTCGCAACCGGCCTCAACGGCGAAGTGGATTTCGCCAACAACATGCGCGTTCTGCGCACGAATCCTGCCTGCAACGCGGATGTGATTGTTGATGATGTGTCTTACTTCGATGAGCCGTTCTTCTCGGACGGCATTCTGGCGCGGGCAGTAGATGATGTAGCCACCAGCGACACTTTGCCCGGCCACAGAGTTGCCTACTTCTCGTCAGCGGGAAACGATGCGAAGCAGGGCTATGCCTCCAACCTGCGGATCATTCCTGATACCGTTGCCCGTAGCCAGACGCCGGCAACACTGGGAGTCGATCTCAGCAGCATACCAGCCAGTATTGACACGACAGGCGGCTTCCACAATTTCGATCCCAACGGCACCAGCATTGCTCAGGATTTCGTCTATCAGGATGGCACGATTGTTTCCTTCCAGTGGGATGACCCTTTCGATCTTAATCCCTCGGGAATTACGACCGATCTGAACATTCTGTTTTTTGATGCGGTTACGGGAAACTTTCTGTTTGCGGCCGATGATGACAACTTCATGACCAACCAGCCCCTGGAACTTTTTACTTTGAGAACGCGCGGCGGTCCAGGCACCTCCAGAGAGGTTCTCATGGTCATCGCCAGAACCGGCAGAGGCTCTCATCAGGCCAGGCGCATCAAGTACGTTGCTTTTGGCGACATCGTTGATATGAGCGGACTGCTTAACGCGCAGATGCCGGTCACGTTTGGACATTCCTGCGCGCAGCAAGCCAATGGGGTTGCCGCTGTCGTCTATAACACTGATCCAGCATCTGGCCGTCTTCGTCCACTCTATGAGGGCTTCAGTTCGCCGGGGCCGGCCATCATTGTGTTCGACAAGAACGGAGACCGGCTCGATCCTCCGCAACTTCGCAAGAAGCCGGATATTGCCGCCGTTGATGGGGTCAATACCACATTCTTTCCAGATGGGCCACGCAATGACTACGAAGCGATTTTCGGCGTACCCGATGGGTTGCGCAATTTCTTCGGAACCAGCGCGGCGGCGTCCCATGCCGCCGGGGTAGCGGCCCTGGTCATCCAGAAAGCAGGAGGTTCGGGGGCAATCTCGCCGTGGCGCGTTAGCCAGATCCTCAAGGACTCTGCGCCTCCACGTGATACAGATCTCTTCTACAGTGAAGCTGTCGCCGCCAATCGTGATGCCGATGTGACCGTGAGCGCAACCGGTGAAGATTTGAAGGGCGCTGGAGTGAGCGATAGCTTTTTCACGGTTACGTTCCGCTCTTTGATGCCGGGACAGACCCTCCAGAGCCTTACCGTTGATCTCACCGGAACAGATCTGGTGTTCGATCCTGGGTCGCATCCTGTTCATGTTGGAAGCTCAACCGGTCCAACCATTAGCTCCGTCCAACAGCATGCTCTTTCGCCTCTGGTGACGCTGACCTTCCGCGGGTTTACGTCAGGACAAGCCTTGACTTTTGGCGTGAACCGCGGCTTCGTCAACGCAAACGGCAAACTGGTCGAGTTCGGCGGAAACTCCGCCGATGAGATTGCAGGGGCAAAAATTGAAGCCACTCTGTCGCACGCCGGAGATCTCGATAAAAGCTCCAACGTATTGACAGGACTGTTCCTCAACAGCCTTGACCGAGGCTACCAGATTTACGACGGCTTCGGTATGATTGACGCGGTCAATGCCCTCAAGCTGACCCCACCCTTCGAAACCCCGGGTAAACAATAACTGTCAACGAATCAATGCTTGAGAGTTCCTGAGAGAATTCCAGGGGCTTGTTATCGTCGAATGGCAATTGTTAATCGGTTTAACGGAAAATTATTGTCTTTGCTCTTCTCGGCTTCAGCTATACTTGAGGCGCTCTGGCCAGCTCAGGTTAGGGAGCTGGGGCGGAGTTTGCGATCTCCTGTCATCGGTAAGATTCAAAACAAGTCAATACCTTCAACCTAGAAGTTTAAAAGAAGAACAAAGGAGCCCCCCATGAAATTCTCCTCTGCAGTTGGGTTATTGCTTTCTGTAGCCCTGGCTTCCATAGCATCTGCACAAACCTCCATTAATCAGAAACTAACTTCAGCGGGCGTCACCGCCCTCAGTTCTCCTTCCGGCGGTGCGGCCATCACTGACGATCTTTTTACCAAACCCGCGAAGGAGACTGACCACGAGGTCGGCACCGTGGTTCCCAATGCAGCTCTGACCGTACCTGGACCAGCCGCTCAGGGTGCGCCCGCCGTTCTCTCCAATGCGATTGGCTTTAACGGCATATCGCACTTCGACCAGCGCACCGCCGGCACAGGCATTTACACGAATTCGCAATTCAGCCTTGAACCTCCCGACCAGGGATTGGCGGCCGGGGAAGGCTTTATTCTTGAAGCCGTGAACGATGCTCTGGCTGTCTATGGCCAGCGCAGCCATACCTTGCTGGTAGGTCCTACGCCTCTCAATCAGTTCTTTAAGCTTAGGCCAGAGATTGTTCGCTCCACCCCGCCGGTATTCGGCCAGTTCGTCAGTGATCCCAAAGCTTATTTCGATCCACAAACGCGGCGCTGGTTTGTGACCGCTCTCGAGATTGACGTGGACCCGGCAACAGGCGCTTTCCAGAATCACACCAGCGTCTTGCTGGCGGTGAGCAAAACATCAAATCCGACCGGACAATTTAACTTGTTCAGCATTGACACCACTGATGACGGGACCAACGGTACCCCCAGCCATCCCAATTGCCCCTGCTTTGGCGACCAGCCATTGATCGGCGCCAATCAGGACGGATTTTTCATCAGCACCAACGAATTTGGTCTGGCTGTAGGCTTCAACGGGGCACAGATTTACGCCATTTCGAAAGAAGAACTGGCTGAAGGCGAGACTTCACCCGTCGTACACCTGGATAATCTTCCATTCCCGGAGGGAATCCCATTCTCGCTGCAGCCCGCGGTCACGCGCTCGCTCTTTCCGAGGGATTTCGATGGTGACGATGATGACCGAGGCATCGAATTCCTGCTCAGCGTTCCTGATATCACGTTGTTATTTGATAATCGGCTGGCGGTGTGGAGCCTCACCAATACCCGCAGTCTGAAGTCTCACCACCCGCAGCTCACGCTCGCTCATGTGGTCATCCCCAGCGAGACCTTTGGTGTTCCCAATGACGCCGAGCAGAAGGCTGGACCCACTCCCTTGGGCACCGCGCTGGGTGAACCTGAAGAACGCCTCGCCACCAACGACCAGCGTATGCAACAGGTTTTCTTTGTTGACGGGGAATTATGGGGAGCAGTGACCACCTCCGTAAGCCAGGGGCCAAACTGCGTTACCGGTTTTGAATCTGACTGCAAGGCTGGCGTCGCCTGGTTTGCGGTTCGTCCCAACTTCCGCCACGATACGTTACATGCAGAAGTACGGCGCCAAGGCTATATCAGCGTGCAAGGTGAAAACGTCTTCTATCCTTCAATAGCGATGGGCGAGGATGGCCGCGGCGTCATTGCGTTTGCCCTCTCTGGCCACGATTTCTTTCCTAGCAGCGCCTTTGCCCGTATTGGCCACCGGGGAGTTGGTTCTGTGCGGATAGCAGCCGCCGGTGTGGCTCCAGACGATGGCTTCAGCGGTTATGTGGCCTTCGGGGGCGCTGGAAGCGGACGGTGGGGAGACTACTCCGCTGCCGCTGTGGTCGACGAAGACAACATCTGGTTTGCTACGGAATTCATTCCAGGTGGCGTTCGTACCGTGCTGGCAAATTGGGGTACCTTCATCGGCAGGATCCACGTGGACGAAGATGGAGATTAGAAGTCCGCAGCCCGAAGCAAGACTGGCTTTGCCGATCCTCTGAGTTCGACAGGCCGACAATTCGAAAGCAAATCAAAGGCGCTGGTAGTCCCCGGCGCCTTTGCTGCTTTCCATGCTGCTGACTATTTGGATGCGATGGGGAAGAAAAAACTTGCCAAGTTCTTGTTTCAACCTTCTTGTCAACCGAGGATGATTGCGTCTAACACCCGCGGCCCGTGCACTCCCTTAATGCGCGTCATCTCAATATCTGAGGTTGCCGAAGGGCCAGAGAAAAACGTGATTGGCCGCGTGCCAAAGGAGCGCAGCTTTTCCAGCGCCTCGGGCACGAGTTCGACGATCTGGTCGGCGCGCACAATGCAAACGTGATAGTCAGGCACCAGGGTAAGGGCGCGACGGCCTTCTCGCGGTCCGCCTTGCAGCACAATGGTTCCAGTCCAGGCGATGGCGAGGGTGCAGCCGGTGATGACGCCGTTGCATTCATCCAGAACGGCATAGCTCAACTGCTGGTCTTTCAGGATTTCAACTCCAGGGGGAAGCCATGTCTGGGGAAACTCCGGGGGCACCACCATCTTGCGCTTTCCGCGGGCGGCGATTGCCGAAGCAATGACCTGCGGCAACTCGATTTCGGATGAGGCATGGTGTATGCCTCCGCCGTAATCGCGCAATCGGTCTTCAAACAGATCGAGACGATCTTCCGCCGCAAGAGAGCCCTTCTTGCGAAAGGGGCGGGGTATTCCCATCCACTCCTGGATAAGCCGCATTTCATCGTTCTCGGGCGGATTTGAACTGCGAATGCGCGCGAGAATCACTTCTCTTGCCAGTTTGGCTTCAGGCATTCGGCTTCCTCTCGCGTTTGCGCCACCACTGGCGAAAGCTCTGCCTGGGAATGGGGCGAAGATCGCGCGCCTGGGTCCAGCCCCCCAACATTCCGGGCAGCTTGCTGATCATGTCTTTGTGCACGAAGGGCCACTGTCCAAAGCGTGCCATGCGCTGCGCTGCTTCCAGCCGTTTGGCGTCGGCAAAGATGTAACTCATGGCCTGCATTCCCAGGTTTTCAGGATCAAGCTTGCCGCCCAAGTGCTTGCGTTTTTCACGCACCACCTTGCCACGAAGGTGGATCAGCACCTCAGGGATGTTGATCTTTACCGGGCAGACCTCGTAGCAGGCGCCGCACAGGGAAGAGGCGTAGGGCAACGATTGCGAATGTTCCATGGATTGCAGTTGCGGCGTCACGATAGCCCCGATGGGCCCCTGATAGACCGATCCGTAGGCGTGGCCTCCGGTTTGGCGATAGACGGGGCAGGCATTCAGGCAGGCGGCGCAACGGATGCAGTGCAACGTCTGCCGTCCGATAGGGTCGGCGTGAACCTCAGTGCGTCCGTTATCCAACAGGACCACATGGACTGCCTGTGGACCGTCGCCCGGCGCTACGCCCGTCCACATCGAGGTGTATGGGTTCATGCGCTCGCCGGTAGCGGAGCGCGGCAGAAGCTGCAGAAAGACTTCAAGGTCCTGAAAAGTGGGCACGATTTTTTCGATTCCCACCAGGCTGATGAGCACATCAGGCAAGGTAAGACACATGCGCCCGTTGCCTTCCGACTCCACCACAACCAAAGACCCGGTCTCAGCCACGGCAAAATTGGCGCCACTGAAGCCAATCTTCACCGAAAGGAATTTTTGCCGCAAATAGCGCCGCGCCGCATCCGTCAGGTCGGTGGGCTGGTCTCCCAAGTCGGGGAGCTTCATTTTTTCTTTGAAGAGCTCGCGCACCTCGAAGCGGTTCTTGTGGAGTGCCGGCACCACGATATGCGAGGGCTTATCCTGCGAGAGCTGCAGAATCAGGTCAGCCAGATCGGTTTCATAAGGAGTAATCTGGTGCGCCTCAAGGTCGCGGTTGAGTTGGACTTCATCGGAGGTCATAGTTTTGACCTTGATGATCTCTTTTCCGCCATATTGTTCAATGAGTCCGCGAATAATCTGGTTGGCCTCGTCTGCGTCCCGCGCCCAATGCACGTGACCGCCGGCGCGAGTGAGGTTTTCTTCAAATTGCAGCAGGTAGCAGTCCAGGTGGCGCAGAGTGTGGGCTTTGATCGCGCTGCCGGCCTGGCAAAGTTGTTCCCAATCGGGCACTTCGTTTACGACTTTGGCCCGCTTGGCGCGGATCACGTCTGTCGCGTACTTCACATTGCGGCGTAGCTGCGCATTCTCCAGGGAAACTTTGGCGGCGTCTTGAAAATCCGGCGCCGTTGCCGACCAGCCGATGCGCACCGTCATGCGCCGCCGCCCTTCTGCATCAGCGCTCGTTCGCTGGAAGCGTCTCTGGCCGAAACTTTTTCTGTAGAAGTATCTTCCGTAGAAGCCAGAATTTCAGCGATGTGCACGGTTTTTACATTGGCTTGCTGCCGGTGCATGCCGCCGAAGATATGCATCAGGCAGGAGTTGTCGCCTGCGGTACAGACCTCAGCGCCGGTGCTGAGTATGTTTTTCATCTTGTCGGCCAGCATGGCTGCCGAGGTTTGCGCGTTCTTAATGGCAAAGGTACCGCCAAAGCCGCAACACTGGTCCCATTCCGGCAACTCCACCAGTTCCATTCCGCGCACATTACGCAGAAGCCGCAGGGGAATATCGCCGATATGAAGCCCGCGCAGTGAATGGCAAGAGGCATGATAGGTCACTCGATGAGGATAGAAGGCGCCCACGTCGTCGATTCCCAGCTTGTTCACCAGAAGCTCGGTGAATTCGTAAATCCTGGGCAGCAGTTTCTCCACGTCCTGAACCAGTTTCCGCTCTCCAGTCGTGGCCGCCATTTTGGGGTACTGCTCGCGCATCATGGCAACGCATGATCCCGATGGAATACAGACGGCTTCGGCATCGCGAAAGGTCTCGACAAATTTGCGCATCAGAGGCAGCGCTTCATTCTGGTAGCCGCTGTTGTAGTGCATTTGTCCGCAGCAGGTCTGGGCCCGGGGGAAGTCTACAGTATGTCCAAGACGCTCAAGCACATGGACAACAGCCATGCCGGTTTCGGGAAACAGAGTATCGTTGTAACAGGTAATGAAGAGCGAGATATTCAAAACGTAGCTATCTTAACAGAGCGAGGGGATGCAACCTTGAGGGCTGCTGCCACAGCGAGGGGAAATGGAACACCGAAGCGCACTAGGCCGCCCCAAGATGCCTGGGCAAAATTCTTCTGAGACTTATTACACGTTTTGGGGTAGAATCCAAAGCCAGTGAAAACGTTTACTTCCCCCTATAAAACGTTTACTTGGCCGGGAGGGCGGGTCCAAGTTTGTTCCTGGACTTTCGCCGTTGGGCCGCGACACTGAAAAAAGGTTTTTTCATTAAATAAAACGTTTTATGGTGTAAAATGCGCGTGCCGTCTGCGGCCTCTGCCAAGGTACGCCGCATCTGGCGGGAGAGGCTGGCGATGATGCTTCAAGCCCGCAGTTTTGGAGGCGATCAGATGCTACGACAGCGAGAATCGAAATCCGCGCCCGTGGGCGTGGTGGTCAAAGTGCTCAGGATACTAGATACACTGCATGCGGCGCCCTCGGGGCTGCAGTTGAAAGAGATTGCCCGGCTCACCGGCATCAACAAAAGCACGGCCTACCGCTTTCTTGCGCATCTGGAGAGTGAAGGATACTTGTTTCGCGATGATGCCGGCGCTTACGTGATTGGCCCCAAGCTCGCCCGGCTGGGATCAGGAATCAATTACGAGGAGACGCTGCGCAAGATCAGCCGTCCGGTACTGCATAAGCTTTGGCAAATCACAGGTGAGACCACGAACCTCGCCATTTTGGAGGGGCACGAGGTCCTTTACCTCGACGTCATTGAGAGCTCGCATACCTTCCGGCTTGCCTCGCAGGTGGGCGCGCGACGCCCGTTGTACTGTACGTCCTTGGGCAAGGCCATTGCGGCCTATTTGTCGGTGGAAGAGATCGAAGAAGTGCTGGCCTCCCGTAGCATGGAGCGCTTCACACCGCACACCATTACGCATGCGGCGCGGCTGAAGAAGGAATTCGCTAAGATCCGTCAGTGCGGCTATGCCATGGACGACGAAGAAGCTGTGATGGGTGCTCGCTGCGTGGCGGCGCCCATCTTTGACGAGAGCGGCAAGGTAACCGCCGCCATCAGCACCAGCGGGCCGATTACCAGGGTTACCGCGGAAAAGGCGCGGGTCTTCGCCGCAGCGGTGAAGAAGGGGGCCCATGTAATTTCCTCCCGCCTTGGTTATTCTGGATTGTAGCGGTATGAGCGTCTGAGCTGGCTCGGGAAGTTAATTGCTGGAACTGGGAAGTTGACCAAGAATTTGAGAGAACAGTTGAACAACTGAGCAACGGAGATCATTCATGCAACTGACCAGCGTTGACTGGCTCATCATGGGGGTATATTTCGCGTTTGTGCTCGGCATCGGCGTGGTGTTGAGGCGACATACCCGCACCAGCACCGATTTTTTCCTGGCTGGCCGCGCCATTCCCGCCTGGGTGTGCGGTTTGGCCTTTTTATCGGCGAACCTGGGGGCGCAGGAAGTGATTGGCATGGCGGCCTCAGGAGCGAAATACGGCATCGTCACCAGTCACTTTTACTGGATAGGCGCGATTCCCGCGATGGCGTTTATTGGCATCTTCATGATGCCGTTTTACTATGGCTCGCGCGCCCGTTCCGTGCCCGAATACCTGCGGCTGCGTTTTGATGAAAAGACGCGTGGTTTGAATGCGATCTCTTTCGCGGTGATGACCGTTTTCTCTTCCGGCATCTCCATGTATGCCATGGCCAAGCTCATTCAGACCTTGCACATTCTGGATGATCCTTTTCATCGCATGGGAGTTGATCCCTCATGGATTTTTCACGTGGGCATTGTAGCCTCGGCTGCGGTGGTACTCGCCTACATCCTGCTGGGAGGGTTGACCAGCGCCATCTACAACGAGGTGTTGCAGTTTTTCCTGATCATCGCCGGGCTTCTTCCCCTGGTGCTGCTGGGGCTCAAGAATGTAGGTGGCTGGCATGGCCTGACCCAGAAACTGTCTCCGAGCCTCACGCATTCGTGGAAGGGAATGGGAAACGCCCACAACAACGGCTTCGGCATCGAGTGGTTCGGGCTGGTGATGGGACTGGGTTTTGTGCTCTCGTTCGGATACTGGTGCACAGATTTCCTGGTGGTGCAGCGCGCCATGGCGGCCGACTCCATGAATTCGGCGCGTCGCACACCGCTGATCGCCGCCGTTCCCAAAATGCTCTTTCCTTTCATCGTAATTCTTCCCGGCTTGATTGCGATCGCTTAGCCCAGACCTGCCGCGCAGGGCACGATCCAGGTGGCCAGCACGCAGCCCATGGCGCCGGCTGCCTCTGCCGGAGTGGGGTTGGTTCCTCCCAAGATTGATGCGGCTACGAATCGGCCTCTGCTCGATAAGAACGGCAATCCCGAGTTGGACTACGATCTGACCTTCCCGCAGATGTTGCTGCACTATTTTCCGACCGGGATGCTGGGGCTGGGATTGACGGCGTTGCTGGCAAGCTTCATGTCAGGCATGGCGGGCAACGTCACCGCATTTAATACGGTGTGGACGTATGACATTTATCAGTCCTACATTCGCCGCAACGCCAGCGACCAGCACTACTTGTGGATGGGGCGCATGGCCACCGTCTTTGGCATTGGATTATCCATTCTGACTGCATATATGGCCAGCCGCTTTAACAACATCATGGATATGCTGCAGTTGGTCTTTGCCTTTGTGAATGCGCCGCTCTTGGCCACGTTCCTGCTGGGTATGTTCTGGAAGAGATCGACGGGCCACGGGGCATTCTTTGGTCTGCTCGGGGGGACTCTGGCTGCTTCCATACACCACGGCTTGACCTTACCGGAGGGCGCCAGTGTTGGTGTGAAGGGAGGCTGGCTGGGGACGATTGTCCATACCTATCCCAGCGAGATGGCGCAGAACTTCTGGGCGGCAATCTTCGCCTTCACGGCTTGTTTGGTGATCACGATTGTCATTAGCGTATTGACGAAACCACGCAACGAAGAAGAATTGAAAGGGTTGGTGTATTCGTTGACCCCGCGACAGACGGATGAGAACCTGAAGTGGTACAAGCGCCCGGCCTTCCTGGCGGTTTGCGTCCTGGTGGCGGCGCTCGTGCTTAATATTATTTTTTGGTAACGTTTTTTTCAGCAAGTTAAAGATAGCAAAGAGAAAGGTTCCGCACATGGGACTAGACATTCGGTTGCCGATTGGCGTGCTGTTCACCCTCTTTGGGCTCGTACTGACCGTGTTCGGCGCTCTCAGTAATCGCGGGCTGTATGAGCGCTCTCTGGGCATTAACATCAATCTGCTTTGGGGAGTCGTATTGCTGGTCTTCGGCATGGCCATGCTCCTGCTGGGCCGGCGGCGTGCTGTGCCGCAAGCAATGGATGAAACCGCGGATTTACCTCCTCGGCCTCCTAAGAAACAGGACGCGGTACATAACTGATCCCATGAGCACCTATTCGCTAGACCAACGCACGGCCCACTGGACTGAGCTCAAATTGCAGTTCAACAGCATCTTTGAGGCTGCTCCCACTCTTTACCGCGCTCCGGGCCGGGTGAATCTTATTGGTGAGCATACCGACTATAACGACGGATTTGTCATGCCGGCGGCGATTGATCTTTCCTGCTGCGTTGCCATCGCGCCGCGCAAGGACCGGCAACTGGTAGTACACTCCGTCAACTTCAATGAAACCATCGAGTTCTCCCTGAATGATGGAAAGATGGAGACCACCGATCACTGGAGCGACTATATTCGCGGCGTGGCCTGGGCGCTGGAACACGCTGGACATAAACTTCGCGGCGCTGAAATCGCCATCCTGAGTAACATTCCGATTGGCGCCGGTCTGAGTTCCTCGGCCGGCATTGAAGTGGCCACAGCGTATGCGTTGCTTGAAATCTCCGGCCTTCAGGTTGAGCGCACAGAACTAGCCAAGCTCTGCCAGAAGGCAGAGAACGATTACGTAGGCGCCCGTTGCGGAATTATGGACCAATTTATTGCCTGCCATGCCCAGGCAGGCCACGCCATCATGCTCGACTGCCGCTCTCTCAATTACCGAACGCTGCCGCTGAAGAGCGACGTCTGCCTGCTGATTTCGAATACCATGGTTGACCACCACCTGGCTGGCGGGGAGTACAACGTCCGCCGCGCCGAATGCGAAGAAGGCGTCCGCCGTTTGGCATCGGTCCTTCCCGGAATTGAATCTTTGCGCGACGTCAGCATGGCAGAGTTGGACCGCCATCGCGACCGGCTGACCGATGTGCTCTACCGGCGCTGTCGCCACGTAGTGACAGAAAACCTGCGGGTTACAGAAGCCACCGCCGCTTTGCAACGCGACGATCTGAACTGCTTTGGCCACCTTATGGCCGACTCGCATCGCAGCTTGCGCGATGACTATGAAGTTAGCTGCTTTGAACTTGACGTAATGGTGGAAATCGCCGTGAAGCAGGAAGGCGTTTATGGATCGCGCATGACCGGCGGGGGATTCGGCGGTTGCACCATCAGTCTGGTCAAAGAAGAATCCATTGCTCATTTGCAGCACGCCATCGCAGAGGCCTATGAAGAGAAGACCGGCCGCCGTCCTGAAATATACGTGTGCTCCGCTGCCGAAGGCGTCGGCATTGCAAAATGCTGAACGACGCAGGGCAGCAACCACCCATGCCGATGGATTTGCGAGACACACCTCATCGCCGTTATAACCCGCTCCTGCGCGAGTGGGTGCTGGTTTCTCCGCATCGCACGGAGCGCCCCTGGCAGGGCAAGGTGCATGAAGCGCCGCAAGAAGCCCAGCCCGCCTATGACCCGAACTGCTATTTGTGTCCGGGAAACGCGCGCGCGGCTGGGGTGCGCAACCCTGCCTATAAAAGCACGCTGGTTTTTGATAACGATTTTCCTGCCTTGCTGCCTTCCGCTCCTGACAGCCACCTCGATCTCAACGGATTAATCGTGGCACACGCCGAACGCGGCATCTGCCGCGTGGTTTGTTTCGATCCCCGCCATGACCTCACGATTGCCAGTATGGGCCTTGAGCAGATCCGCCGCGTTGTGGATGTTTGGGTCGAACAGTACAACGAACTGGGCAGCATTCCGTGGATCAACCACGTACAAATCTTTGAGAATCGCGGGGCGATGATGGGCGCCAGTAATCCGCATCCTCACTGCCAAACCTGGGCCAACGCCAACTTGCCCAACCAGCCCTTTCGCGAGCAGGACTCCATGGAGCAGTACAGTAAGGCGCACAAATGTTGCATGTTGTGCGAATACCTGGCGCTGGAGCGCAAGGCCGGAGAGCGGATCGTGTATGAGAACGATGCCTTTATCGCGCTGGTGCCTTTTTGGGCGGTGTGGCCGTTTGAGATCCTGGTATTGAGCCGCCGCCACGTGGGGGCCATGAATGAGCTCAGCGAGCAGGAGCGGGATTGGCTCAGCGATATCCTCAAGCAAGTCACGGCAGGTTACGACAAGGTGTTCGATGTGTCGTTTCCATATTCCATGGGCTTTCATCAGCGGCCGACGGATGGAAAAGATCATCCGGAGTGGCACTTGCATGCGCATTACTATCCTCCCCTGCTGCGCTCGGCCACGGTGCAGAAATTCATGGTTGGGTATGAGATGCTAGGTACGCCCCAGCGCGACATCACGCCGGAAATCGCCGCTGGCAGGCTGCGCGAAACCGTCAAAGTCGCGGCGCAACAGCGCCAGGCAGGAAGCGAAACGGTACTGCGTTGATAGTTCATTCATACAAATTACTCATAAGAGAGGGAAGCGAGAGATGAAGGCAGGAAGATATGTTTTGAATGGGAAACCGGGGCTGTTCCTGGTGGCCGATGATCAAAGACTTTTCGACTGGAGCGTTCTCGATCGCGCTTCGGTACCGCAGCCGGTCCGGGAGACCGCGCTGAATGCGATAAAAGAAGCGAGCGATACAGCGTTCTGCTCAGCGCTCCCCGTCGTGGGGGAGTTCCTGGCGCAAGACGGAAAGTTTGTGCGGGAAGCCGCGCCCCTGGGCCCCGCAGTAGAGTTCCAGCCGCCGGTGCGTCCGCGGACTTTCATTTGTGTCGGTTTGAATTACAGCGATCACGCCAAAGAATCTGATATGAAGCTGCCCGAATTCCCGCTTCTATTCGCCAAGACTTCAAATGCCATTCATGCTCATAACCGTCCGGTTCCGCTTCCCCCGGGCAGCAAGCAGGTGGATTATGAGGCAGAGCTTGCCGTCGTCATCGGCAAGACCTGCAGCCAGGTGAAGGCGGCAGATGCGCTCCAATACATTGCCGGCTATACCTGCGGAAATGACATCAGCGCTCGCGACTTCCAGTTTGCCGATAATCAGTGGTATCGCGGTAAAAGCGCGGACGGCTTTGGCCCCATCGGGCCCTGGGTGGTCTCCCAAAATGAGCTTGGTGACGGAAGCGGATTGCGAATCCAACTGCGTCTGAACGGCGAGGTGATGCAGGATTCCACCACGGCAAATCTGATCTTCAATATCCCAGCCCTGATCGAATACATCTCTCGCAGTATTACGCTGAATCCGGGCGACGTAATCCTGACCGGAACTCCTCCGGGCGTGGGTTTTGCGCGCAAACCGCCTGTCTTCTTGCAATCCGGCGACAAAATGGAAGTCGAGATTGAGCGGGTGGGAACGCTGGTCAACCAGATTTCATAGGCCGTTGACAATTGCCGATTACGCGTACGAATGGGGCAAACAGAAATCAAAGCAAGCCATTGCGTCATGTAGTACACGGAACAGAAAAATCAGGAGACTCAATGCGTGTTCTTGTAGCAGGTGGCGCAGGATACATTGGCAGCCACACCGCCCGGATACTGCGAAAGCGCGGGCACGAGGTGCTAATTTACGACAACCTGTCGACGGGCCACGCTTTTCTCGCTAATGGTTTTGAGCTGATCCAGGCAGATTTTGCCGACCTGGCTCGCCTGGTTCCCGCTCTATCTCGGGTTGATGCGGTCATGCACTTTGCTGCCAGCGCCGACGCCGGGGAATCAGTCCGCGATCCGCGCAAATACTTTGAAAACAATTTCAGAAAGGCGCTCACCTTTCTCAACGCGGTTATTGATTCCAAAATCAAGTATTTTGTTTTTTCCTCCACCTGCGCGGTCTATGGCATCCCTTCCAGAGTTCCCATTACCGAAGATCTGCCGCGCGAACCAGTAAATCCTTACGGCTCTTCCAAGGCTTGCTTTGAATATGCATTGAAAGCCTACGACCAAGCTTATGGCCTGCGCTTCGCCTCACTGCGTTATTTCAATGCTGCCGGCGCCGACGAAAGCGGAGAAATTGGCGAGCTGCATGTCCCGGAAAATCACCTGGTTCCCGGCGCTTTTGAAGCTGTGCTGGGCCTGCGGCCTGAGCTGCAGATTTTTGGGGATGACTATCCGACTCCCGATGGCACCTGCATTCGCGACTACATCCACGTGAACGATCTGGGTGAGGCCCACGCGCTGGCGCTGGAATACCTGGCAAATCAGGGAAGCTCGATCTTTCTCAACCTGGGTACAGGACGAGGCTCTTCGGTCAAAGAAATCATAGATGCCGTTGAAAAAGTCAGCGGGCCGGTGCCAAAGCGTATCGTTGCGCGCCGTCTGGGAGATCCGCCGGTGCTGGTTGCAGACCCATCGAAAGCACAGGAGATTTTGGACTGGAAGGCGACACGATCTCTGGAACAGTGCGTGGCCACCGCGTGGCGGTGGATACAGCGAGTTCCAGCATTGCGGGCTCAAGTGGCAGCTCTCAGCGAAAAGCCATAAAAAATAGGCAATCCTCAGTGCTCAGGAAAGAACGCGCTCAAGTCTCGACACGTCAAACCATCTGCGCTTCAACGATCTCGGGTCCTTTATCCACGGCTGCGGCGGTTTTGCTCTTGGGCGCGACAGCAAACGCCACCGCCAATGCCACAAACAGGAGCAGCGCGGCCAGATACCACGGTGCTCCCGGCAGATGCAGCGGCCGCCCGGGAGCGATAAAGAACGCAAACGTCACCGAAAAGATGCTGGGTCCAATGATCATGGCAATGCTGCGCACCGAGCCAATCGCACCCTGAAGCTGCCCTTGTTCAGAAGCGGAGACGCGCTGGGTCATCATGGATGTGGAAGGCGGACCGGCCAGGGCCCACAAGCAGTTGATGGGGATCGCAAGCATGAAAAGCCAGCCCACAGGCGCCCAGCCGAAGAGCGCAAATCCCAACGCGCCCAGCAGCAAGCCCGCAAAGAGAGCGCGCCGCTCGCCAAAGCGAGCGACGACCGGGCCGATGACACCAGCCATGATAATCATCGAGGCAACGCCAACCACGGCGAGCGAGTTGCCGATCGTTCGCTGCCCCCAGCCGTAGCGATAAATGACGTAGAGCACGAATATGGTAGCGTAGACCTCGTGCGCCAGATACCCGAGAAAGTTTACCGTTGCCAGCCCGAGCAGCTCAGTGTGCGAGCGCAGAAGCTTGAGTGAGCCAACCGGATTGGCCTTCCTCCAGTCCAGATGTGTTTGGCGCTTTTCCACGGGAAGCGATTCTGGCAGGACCAGCAGTCCGTAGAGCGCGTTCAATAGGCTGCATCCGGCGGCGAACCAGAAGGGAAGCCGCGGATTTTTCGCTCCCAGCCAGCCTCCCAGCGCGGGACCCAGCACGAAGCCAACACCGAATGCCGCGCCCAGCATGCCGAAAGCGCGGGCGCGTTTTTCCACCGGCGTGACGTCGCTGATGTAGGCATTAGCGGTGGTGATGCTGGCCGAGGTGACGCCGGAGAGAAGGCGTCCGAGGAACAGCCAGCCAACCGTCGGAGCCAGGGCCATAACGATGTAATCCAGGCCCAGTCCGAGGTTCGAGAGCAGGATCACGCGGCGGCGACCATAGCGGTCGGAGAGCAGGCCGAGCACAGGAGAGAAGATGAACTGCATCAGTGCCCACGCGGTGCCGAAGAGGCCAA
>QIAW01000405.1:0-1052 GCA_003225655.1 Acidobacteriota bacterium | reverse complement strand
GCCGTGTTGCCGTGCAGGAAGTCTGCCACCAGCCGGGGCAGGACGGGAACAATGATGCCCAGGGCGATCATGTCGAGGAGCACGGTGACGAAGATGAAGTTCAGAGCTGCGCGATTTCGGGACATGAGGGGTTTCCTTGTGCAGGTTAATAGTTTCCAATGTTTTGAATCGGAAGTCTACAGTGATATTGTTCAAAAAAGAATTGTATAAATGCGACTCCCGAGGCTTACGAACTTATATGTTCGCTTGTATCCGGCAAGATGCTGTATTCTCCTGTTTTTATTCGTGATAACTGCCTCCCGTGTCTTTGCCCAGAATGACTCCGGCGTCGAATGCCGCTTCTGGAGCAAGCCCTTCGTACGTACCTTCCCGCTGCGCGGCGGATACAAATTAAAGCTGACCCACATTGAGCCAGCGAAAGAGATTGGTTGCCGGGCCGCTATCTTGTCGCCCAAGGGAGAAAGCGTTTTTACCGACGAAGAATGGGACATAAGTCTCCACGCAAAAGACATCGACATTGACGGGGATGGCCGCGTGGACCTGATCCTCCGGGATTATTCGGGTGGGGCCCACTGCTGCTGGACCTATTGGATTATTACCCCCTCGAAGCGGCCAGCATTGCGGAAGAAAATCGAAAACGAAAGGCACATCGACTTCGAGGACCTGAACCACAATGGCACGATTGTCTGGATAGCGCTCGACGGCAGCTTTGATTATTTCGATGGCCTTTGCCATGCCTGCACGCCTTTTCCTGAGCTTTATCTGAAGATGCTGGGAGACAGGGTCATTGATATAAGCCCCCAGTATCTTTCGCACTACGACGATGAGATCAAGGCCGCGCGGTTCAAGCTCATTCACGAGCATCTTGAGGATTTCATCGCGGCGAGAAACGAACAGCAGATGTACAGTGCGGGGAGCAACGTTAAACCCCTGGTGCTGACAGTAGTTCTGGCATATCTCTACAGTGGACGTGAGCAGCAGGCATGGAAGGCGCTCGATGAAATGTGGCCGCGCTTCGACCGGCAGAGAATCAAAAGATTGATCTTAAAGAC
>QIAW01000404.1:3935-10009 GCA_003225655.1 Acidobacteriota bacterium | reverse complement strand
CCGCAACGGCCTAAATTTGACTCCGAGGTCAACAGGTCGGAATGGACGGTTCCCAAGGGTCCTTTTGTTCCCGGCAAACCAACGCCCACCAGCACTGGCACGGAAAAAGCGCCCATCGGCGATCCTCCAGCCATCAATTTCGTCAGCAATGACAGTCTCGGGGTTGGTGGCGGCAGTATTGCGGAACCCAGCGGCAGCGCGAATGGCGGAGGCATTATCTTTGTTTCCGCAAACTGGTTAGCGGCTTATTCAACTAATGGTGGAAATTCGTTCACACAGTTGAACCCGACCACCATCTTCCCCAATGATGCCGTAGGCTTTTGTTGCGATCAGATTGTCCAGTACGCGCCCAGTATTGATCGCTTCATCTGGCTGCTGCAGGGCAATGGAGTCCGCCTGGCTGTGGCCAGCCCTGCCCAAGTCAAGAACAGCGGCGGCACAGCGTGGACCTATTGGAACCTGACGCCGGATGTCTTTGGCCAGCAAGGCGCCGGCTTTGATTATCCCGACCTCTCCGTGGGTAATAACTTTCTTTATATGAGCTGGAATGTCTCGGGCAAAAACACTGGACACCTGGTTGCACGAGTACCGCTGGCCCAGCTTCAGGCAGGTGGAAATATCGGAATTGGCTTTACCAATCCTCCAGACAGCATCATGGCCTGGTTCTCACATCTGGTACAAAATAGCAAAGACGAAATCTTCTGGGCCGGACACAACAACACCAGCAACATGCGTGTCTTCTCCCTGGCGGAAAATTCCAACTCTTATTTCTGGCGCGACGTTGGAATCTCAAGTTGGACGAATGGCGGTTTTACCTCAACCACTCCTGATAACCAGAACTGGCTCACAGAGGTGAGTGCTGTCGGCACCTGGATTGCCGGCGGCGCGCGCGCAGGTAAACACGTTTGGTTCGCGTGGACCGCAGGCAAAGATGACCATTTCAAGCAGCCGCACGTCAACATGGTAGCTTTGGATCGCAGCAACAATTTTCACGTAGACCAGCAAGTGCAGATATGGAACAACGATTACGCCTTCGCTTACCCGGCGCTCGCCACCAATGCTTGCACCGAGGAGGTAGGCCTTTCGCTCGAGTATGGCGGCAACGGCCACTTTGAAAACCATGTAGTGGGTTTCTGGGGCGACTTTCTGGTCTATATCACCACCGGAAGCGACACCGGCACGACTCGCTTTGGAGATTACGTAACTCTGCGGCAGGAGCCTGCCACCAAAACGGACCCAGGGAATCTTTTCGATGCCTACGGTTATGGAATTACCGGCGGGAAAACAGACATTCACTATGTCCTGTTTGGGCGGCCGGCTTCGGCATGTAACCCTGTGTCCCATCCGCATCCGACGCCCACGCCCACACCCGAATTCGACCGGTGCGTCTGCGAAGACGGTTTCCAGGCCGGCCCAACTGTCAAGCAGGGATCGGTTGCCTGCGAGCATATCTGCCGTGGACACGAGCACCACTAGGAACCGCACACAGCAAGTGCACTTGCCCACGACTACAAGTGCACTTGCCCCACAATTTAGACCGCTATTGCGCCAACAAGACCGGCACCGAGCTCAGGCCGGGCCGAAAGAGATGCGATTGGCATCTTGCTCGCATAGCTGGGAACCAGAGGAAGGTCTACACCAAGATGGACACCAAGGGGCTAAGCTATTGAGGACTGTAAGGATTGGTGCCGAAGAAGGGACTCGGCTGGAGAGCTACCGATTTTACCAGTGCAGGGATTCCCGAGACCACGTGATACCGTTCAAGATGTGGAAGTATACACAGTTTGATTCTATCTCTGCCTAGTATGTCGGCCAACCCTCGACAAATTGATATCATTTAGCGGCAAATTGGAAACAAATGCCTGCTTCCGCGCCTACAAAATTAAGGGGGGCGTAATGCCATTTCTGCATGGGAATTGTTCGACCATGGACTCGTGCAACAAGAAACCTGACAATATCGGCTTCCAATGGCTCATCATGCAATACCCATGCCGGCTCTCACTAGAACAAGTCCAGAATTTGTGTCCACGTCCGGCACTGGCGTTGAAACCCACTTGGGGTGCTTCTCAACGCGGGTGCAAGGGCCTGTTCCTTGGCGGTAGCGGGTACAGCAATTGTCGGATTGCTGTAGCAAAGAGGTGGCAAGTCCTCTTCATAGTCTTGTTGTTCGCAATCATGATTACTGGGGGCGTTGTCGCGGGTGCGGCACAGACATTTTCCTGTGTGAAAACCACGATGACCCACGAATTTGATTGTCCCGGGTCCGGTGGCAATTCCTCCGGCTTCCATCTGTCGTTAGGCGCTTGCCAGGTCGTTTCTACTTGCGAGCAACGCTACCAGCTTGGCTTTCAGTTTGGATATGTCGACGGAGTGATGGGAGCAGTTGCGCTCGATGACAGCACTGCCACTGCACAAAGTGGCTATTTGTATTTAGGTTCTGCTAAATCGGCCAGCCGCCCCGGCCCCTGTAAAGGCACTCCCAATACCCAGGGCGTCTACACCCTCGTTCCTCCGGTGGACCGGCCGGCACATATCAGCTCCGCTGATTGCAATGCGCTTCTGTCTCCTGTCAACTCGCATGGTAATCGGAATCCACAGGGAGTCACAGGGCCATACGATAGGGACTATCTAGGCGGCGGACCAGCCATGAAGATCAAAGACGGCGATACTAACCTCATCCTATTGATCTATCATGCCGAATTCCAGTATGGATCGCCACGCCCAGGTCTCGCCAATCTCTTCTTTGGCACTCTGGGGATGGCGGTCTCGAAGGATGACGGCAAGACCTTCCGAAAACTTGGCCAGATCATTCAACCGCACTCCAGCCGCAAGACCTGGAAAAAGAACTCTCCCAATAAAGCGTTGTCGGTGGGTAATGGACCATTCGTACTCGGGGACGAGCACGGTCAGCCCGTCAGTCCCCGCAATCCCGACCCGGAACAAACGTATATGTATGTCTACTATATCGACCAAGAGCCGAACGTGTGCAACGGGCAGCAGTGCCTGGCGGTTGCTCGGGCGCGGTTGGCAGACATCCTGAAGGCTGTCGACGATCCCAATGGTGCCGCAGTTCCATATCTTTTCCGGAAGTACTACAAAGGCCCCTTGGAAAAAGAGGGGCATTTCGATGAGCCGGCCGCCACCACCGACCCCAACAACAACATACCCTCCGGCCGCTACACGCCGGTTTTGGACAAAGCCTTCTCACCATCTATCATTTATGATCCGACCAGCCGCCGCGCCCTTCTTGCGTATCAAGTGCCCAACCAACACACGATAGCATTCCGGCTCTCGTCAAACCTGGTCGAGTTGCCTGCGTCGACACAACTCGCGATTCTCGACGAAAGGCCAAATCATGGGGTCAGATATCCCAGCCTGATTCAAACCGGCGGCGAAGACGATCCGCAGCTCTGGATCTTCTATACCCACGATCCTGTCGACAGCAAAGGAAGTTGGGACACCGCTACGTTTATGGCCCGGCAGATTCAGATCACCGCAATTCCCAAGTGAACAAGTTTCTATGATGCTGGTGCCGAAGAAGGGACTCGCAATCCCTCCCTCGCAGGATACATTTTCAATCTTTGTGAAGATCCATCTGGAGAAGAATTTCGACTAGAGCCTTCGCAGGACGGCCTAATAGATCACGTAGTAGCTCCAAGGCACCAGTCGCTCACAACCACGCATAAAGATAAAGAAAGGAGACCCCGCGCTGCTGGCGAGATCTCCTGGTCTTGCAGCAGGCCGGAACAGCCGAAGCTGTTATGACCCGTGGACGGCTTTGAGCGAGTAAAAAGAGACTCTTGCGGCCTTAGGACTCTGGCCGTAGTCGCCGGCCTTGAAGTATCCTCCGATGCCGAGCAGCGGGGTACTGAGCGAATGTGCCGGGCCGCCGTTGATGCTGACTGTGAGCTTATTGTGGCTGTAGGAGATCACATAGCTGAACCGCGTGCCCGGGTTAACGTGGCCGACCGTGGTCCTGGTTTCGCAGCCGCCGGCCGTGCACTGCTCGACGCCTGCCACTAGATCGCCGCCCGAGGTGTAGAACAGCTCGATCAGGGGGCGAACCGATACGGATTCGTCGAGGTGGATCTGGCCGACCACAGGGGCGCCGGCGGCCTGTGTGACCTTTAGAGTTGCGCTAAGCGTGTTTGTGCCCTTCGAGGACCAGACAGCAGGGCTCACTTCACGCAGCTCTGACCGGCAGTGTTTGGAGTTTGCGGTGGTGACGCAGTTGACTCCGGGGTCGAAGAAATCCATTGCCCCGTCGCTGCCGGTGAAGAAAAACTGGTCGGTGAAGCCGTTTTGGAGCTGGCTGCTTGAGATGGTCGTCGGGTTTCCGGGCGAGCCGGTCGGCAGTTGCAGCGACCAGATCGAGAGCTTGAAGTTGCATCCCGGAGGCACGTTCGGATTGAGTGGACCGCTTCCGTGAGCACAGGCGCTTGCTGCCTTCGAAAGCCCGGCAGAGATAGCATTGAGGTGGCTGTTCGCCTGCACTTTAGTGACATTCAACTGCGCGGCGGCAAACTGGCTTGCGACTGCGATCAAAACTAAGGCGAGCACAATCCACAGAAACGAATGCTGCTTCGTCGACACTCTGCGGGTGGGCTGTTGCTTTCTGCTGGTTATATTGGAATCTCCTGGACCGGCCGCGAAAGCGCCGGCCCCGTGAAATTCATTTTGTATTACTTCCATGCTGTTGACTCCTTGAAATTTCTGCTGCGCCCCAAAGTACTTTGCTTTGGGATTCGGTTATACCTTCTGGATGGGGGAAGATGAAGGTAAATGGAAGGTGAACATAACCGCCAAGCGCTTGCCTGTGATCGTGCGCGCTCGTGACTTTTGACAGCATGTGAGGACTTACCATCCGTATTCTCCTCGCGGCTAACGTCAGAGATTGATGAAGGTCTAAGTCGTAGTACTGTTGCCGGTTTAGCTGAGAGAACCGCACATCGCTTACCGTGTTAGATCATGCAATTCCCTCGTGTCTCATAATATGAGACATAGGACTGGATAACGGGACACATCCTACACTTGATTTTCTTTTCACGTCAATGTTTTTTTGAGGGCAAGTTGAGTATCGTGCATCCGGGGCCAAAAAAAATGTGCGGTCGAACTTTTTGCTGGCGTGAGTTCCGATTTAACCAAGTCTCAGTTTGAGGGGCAAACACGGGCAGGGGCGCATACTTGGCGTCACATGGATATCCATCGGTCGTACCACCGCTTGGCCTGTTTCATCCAACAGATCGCTCATTAAACAAGGTTAGATTGCTTATTAAACAGTTAAGTTAACGCAGAAACTTGACTGGATCTGAAGAGTGGAGACTCCCCTGCACGAATTTAAAATGTTCGGGTGCACCCCTGAGATTCTGGCGTTGCTTGGGCATCTGACTTACGGTTCTCCACCGTCCGGATAAGCGAGAAAGATGTTCTGGAATGGAAGGTTGAGTGGAGATTATGAAGTCTATCGCCGGTTGTAAGTTGTGCTCTGGCTGCAACGCTGCCGAGCAACAACTTACAACCGACCCCCTCCGTTTTACGTCCTACGACTAAAACACAATGCGAATCATAGTCTGCAAAATCCGTGGATCGCGGGCGCCGTTGACCGAACCAAAACCGTTTTGGTTGTTAACTGGATCAGCCAGGTTCCCGATATTGCTTAAACCATTTCCACCTGTAAAGCTGATGTACTGGATGTTGCTGTTGATCCCGGTGAACTGAGGATGATTGAAGGCGTTGAAGGCATCCAGCCGGAACTGCAGGGAAAGGCGCTCGCTCACTGCGAATGTCTTCTGTACTGACAGGTCCGTGTTGTTGATGCCAGGGCCGATAAACGGATTGCGCCCCTCGCCCAACCCGATGTTGCCAACCGGGGGTGGGGCAAAGGCCAACGGATTGATGCGATGGAAGACGTCTCCGTTGATCCCGGAAAATGGCGAGCCTACGAGCTGCACGCGCGGTCCTTCTGTAAAAGAACCGGTGATATTTTGGTTTTGATAGTTCGACGAGAATGATACCTCGTAAGGCGCTCCGGACTGTAACCGGGTCACCCCTGAGAGCTGCCAACCATCCAGCAT
>QIAW01000404.1:701-3928 GCA_003225655.1 Acidobacteriota bacterium | reverse complement strand
CTTTCCAAATAATCCGGGGATCTCATAGATGTACTGGATGGCTACAGTATGGCGACGGTCAAAGCCTAGAGGCCCATAGTTCTGCCGCCGGTTAAGATTGTCGATACGGATAAGATCAGTATCGTTGGTGGTGATGCCCAGCGATTTACCATACGTGTAAGCAACACCCAGGAAGAGACCCTTGGCGTAGCGCCGGTTCAGCGAAACCTGCAGCGAATGGAAGTTGCTCGATCCGGCGTTTCGGTATTGGGTGATGGTTCCATAGCCTGTGTAAGGCCGCAGAAAATCAGCCGGCAGAGTGCTGCTGCCGGGTATAGCTGGGTTGCTCGGCTTGGTGGGGTCCTGGTTTTGTGGCAAGAAGGCCGCGCCATAGGGTACGGCATTCAGATTGATCTTCTCGACTAAGTGACTGGAAGTGGTGCCCACGTAAGCGGTATCGAGCACCAGCGAATAAGGCAGTTTGGCTTGAACCCCAAAATTGAACGCATAGACCGCCGGAATCTTGGCGGAAGTCAGGAGCGAGGAGATGCCTGGAGGTCCGATAGGGGTATTATTGACGTTCGTGAGCGGCGTGATCTGACTCATGAAGCCATTGTTGATAGTAGGCGTAAAGATAGACGGCGGATTGGTAAGCTCATCGAAGATGATGTTTCCCTGCGAGCGATCGTAAAAGATCCCACCGCCACCGCGTACTACCAGATTGGACTGGCCGGTGACATCATAGGCGAAGCCGAAGCGCGGGGCAACTTGGATGCCACGATTCTGGGTGAGATATTTGCTGATTCCATGGCCAGCCTGGAAGATTCCGTCGGTGATGTTGCCCGACCCGGGCACAATACGGCCGACATCAAAACCCGGCAGAGTGTTATTGGTTGTTGTGCACGGGCTGACCGCTACGTCACAAGCGACGGTCTTGCCGCCAACAGTCCTAGGCTGATAGAGCCGAGGCGTCACGGTGGGATCATAGGATGAGGGCAGGAAGTTCGAGGTTTGCAGCCCGGCATCATATTGCTGTGGCATCCAGTAGAAACGAATACCGTAGTCGAACGTCAACTTGCGCGTTATCTTCCAATTATCCTGCAGGTACCACTCGAAGTTCGAATAACGATATTTGCCATCCAGATAGGCCGATGCCTGGGTGAAGGTGCGATAGACCCCCAGCAGGGCATTTGCAAATCCATAGCCGGTATCGAGGGGATTATTGGAATCGTTGGAAAAGTCATACCTGCCATCAATCGGCCCGAAGTTGGTCTGGTCTTTGCGGCTGCGTTCGAAGAAAATGCCGAACTTCGCCAGATGCTGACCCCATGACTTGCTGAAGTTGTCATTCACCTGAAGGGTGGTGTTGCCATTGCGGAACACGCCGGCGGCGTTGTTGCTTGCGCCGAGAGTTTTGCTGTTAGCAATCTTACTGTTGGCAACATCGAACTCGAATAATGGCAGCACGTCGGATTGCACCGACCCCGGGAAGAGTAGTGGCACGCCGGTCAACCCGTTCTTGGCCCGGGTGAGATCCGGTGTGTCAGGAGTAATCGAGATCCTACCTATGGTCCACCCTAAGGTCAGCTCGTTGCTGGTTGTAGGATTTAAAAAGGTGGTCAGTCCGAGTGTGAGCGCGTTACCCGGCGAACTGATTAAGATAGGCCGTGGGAGCGTGGATTGCAGGGTAAAAGAACCATAGTTGTTCACTTGTTGATCGTAGTTGTTGATATACCGTGCAAAGGCCTTCCACTTATCTGAAATATTGTAATCCAGCCGGACCAAGTCCTCGCGTCGTGGAGAAGGGTTCGAGATCGAGGAATTATAGTTGGAACTCAAGCTGTTTGTATTGTTGGTGGGGAGCGGGAACAGGTTCAAGATGGCCTGGCCGTTGGGCGTGATGCACTGCGGTGAGAACACGTTGGTGGCGGTAACCGTACAGCCCACCGGAGCGCCCGCTGGCACCTTGAGTGTACCTATAGAACCGCCAGTCTTGGTTGTGCTCTGTGAAAAATCGCCGTTACGTTCGGCTAAAGTGGGAACGGTCACGAAGTGGTTACCAGTCGGGGCCAGTTGCTCCTGATACTCCTGGCTCACGAAGAAGAACATCTTATCTTTCAGTCCGGTCAGCACCTTGGGAATCTGGACCGGACCGCCAATGGTGAATCCAATATCGTTTAACCGGAACTTTGGCTTCCGCCCGGTACCATCAGGATTGTTCGTGCCCGGAGGAAACAATTTACCCCGTGTCAGGCCGTTAGTCCAAGTATTGGCATTCAAGGAATCGTTTCTGTGAAACCAATAGCCGCTGCCGTGATATTGCGGCGTTCCGCTTTTGGTCAGCACGAGAATCTGCGCGCCGGCTGAGTGCCCGTACTGAGCCTGGTAGCTGTTGGTCAGGATGCGGAACTCCTCCACCGAGTCGAGGCTGATGCTCGCGTTTTGGGAGTTATTCGCTCCCGTATCGACGTTGTTGAGCCCATCGAGCTCGAGGTTGTTCTCGTTGGCACGCACGCCGTTGACCGAGATGTTGCCCAGGCCTCCTTTGCCCGCTATACCACCCTGCGGTGCGGACGTTGTGACTCCCGGAACCAGGGCCACCAGGGGCAAATAACTGCGGCTGTTCAGCGCAATATTGTTGACTTGTTTGTTGACTAATGTGTCGGACCGGTCGCCACTCTCGATTTGCAGGTGCTGGCCGACGGCAGTCACTTCGACGGTGTCGGAAACTGCGCCTACTTGCAGCTTCAATTCGCCCAACGGCAGATTCGTGTTGGTGCTAAGCTCGATGCCGCGCTTTTCGAGCTTCTTGAATCCCTGGGCTTCTATCGTGATTTTGTAGCTTCCCGGTTCGATTTGCGCAAAGGCAAAACGCCCTTGCTCGTCTGTGTTGGTACTGAGAAGGACATTCTTGCTAACGTTGTTAGCCGTTATCTTTGCATTCGAAATTACAGCGCCCTGAGGATCAACAACCACCCCAGTAATGGTGCTGCTGATGCTTTGCGCGTAAAGCGTTCCTGCCACAAACAACATGAGACAGACTACAAAACGTTGTTCGATTCTCCTCTGTAATACGTTTCTTTTCCATGATGCGTTAAGGCAGAATATGCCGCAGCTTTCATGCGTTATTGTCTTCATTATGTTCTCCCCCACAAAGTTTTTTCCACATGTATGGTCTCTTTTATTGCTTTTTTGTTATGCAGCCGCCCGCATCGAGACCTACGCAGACCGCTTTACTGAAATTTCAA
>QIAW01000404.1:0-583 GCA_003225655.1 Acidobacteriota bacterium | reverse complement strand
TCCTCCCATTTCCATGGCCATCTCTCTATGTCATACCGCACCTGCGAAAAGATATGGACCATTGCTTACTGAACCTCAATTCCGCTGATGAGGGCTTTGTCGGTGACGGTGGTAAAGACGAGATTGATTTGGCCGCTGCCGTTGGCGGTTGCGGTGAACTGCCTGATCACCGCTTTGTTCATCGCGCCGGCCGTTGCGAAAATGTCGAAGTTGGCGAGCACCTGCGTGCCGTTGATAGAAACGTTGAAAACACGCTGACCGGCCGCCGTCCAGAACGTCTCGGCGAAGTGCAGGCGCACGGTGTGGCTCGATCCGGCGGTGAGGCCGGGAATCGTGTAGCTGAACGTAGTACCCGCGCCGGTGGTCGCCGTCACCCGCGCCGTCTGGTACACCGCCATCGGCGCAGGATTGGTGGCTCCGCTCAAGTCAATCGTGTTGGCATGATTGATCGTCGCCCCACCGCTGAAATCCGCATCCGCGACAAACGGACTTGCCGCCGATCCACCCGAATTGATGTCAATCGGACCCGACGTTGATGCCGATGCGATTTCGATTCCTGACACGGAGGAATTGTTTGTCACGG